>SZPB01000186.1 GCA_030263535.1 Cytophagia bacterium CHB2 | reverse complement strand
CGTGGGCGGCTGTCGAAGCCACTAAATTCGCGGTTGCAACAGTGCCCCACGAGGGGGCAAGACTACGGCTCCTGCACACGCATTTGAAAAACGCTATAAGAGGCGCCGACGCCTTCTTCCGGCGCGTTTACAGCAAGATTTTCAATTTGGCATACCCCGAGCGGCTCACCGGAATTCGGGCGCCGTCGCGCAAGATTGCCATACGGCTGTCTTTGGCATACAACTCCAGGCGCTCAAGCCGTTCTATATTCAATATATAAGAACGATGAATGCGAACAAAGCGCCGGGGATCGAGCATTGCTTCCAAATCACTAAGCTTCATTTGTTTAAGAAAGTTTTTGCCTTCGGAGCTGATTTTGATATAATCATCTTGCGCCTCGAGGTAATCTATCTTGGCTGCCGGGATCACCAAAACCTGCGCGCCCGTGCGTATCAGCACTCGCTCCAAAGGACTGCCAAGCGCGCGCGTCGTGGCTGCCAGCTTTTCCAGTGGAAGCGTTTCACGGTGTGCCAGTCGCTGCTTGGCGCGGCTGACGGCCTCCTGCAAGCGTTCCGGGCTGATCGGTTTCAAAAGATAATCGACCGCATGAACCTCGAACGCGCGCAAGGCATATTCATCATAAGCGGTAACAAAAATGACCGCCAGATCACTCTCGATCAACTCCAACACCTCGAACCCGTTGAGCTTGGGCATCTGAATGTCGAGCACGAGTAAATCCGGCTTCAATTCAGCCACCGCTTTCACGGCCTCGAAGCCATTGGCGCACTCCGCCAAAATCTCCAGATCAGCATCGCCGGCGAGGTACTCGCGTACCAGATGCCGTGCCAATTCTTCGTCATCAACAATCACCACGCCGATTTTTTCTCTCTCACGAACAGAGGCCATTTTTAAACTTCACCGTATTTTGAACATTAACCTCAACACCGAACCAGAACAGGAGCGCACAGAGATAACGGAGATTTCGTCATCTGGTTTCTCTGTTAACTCCTGTTTAGAAAGTCAGATTTTTTCTAACGTTTGCCACGCATTCGCTTAACACCGGTTCGTGATGAGATGTTTTATCGCCGCAAGATTACCTGTCTGTTTGTAAAAATGCTTGCACCCTCGGCAAGGCTTCCGCGAAATTTTTTCGGCCTAGCCCAAGCCGAAAATGCTTCCCGGCCGCATCGAAAATGCTTCCCGGCACGATCATCACGCTTTGCTGCGCGAGAACCTCCCGGCAAAAATCATCGACCGGCGTATCCGGTTTCCATTTCGGATACGCAACCGAACCGGCCTGCGGTTTGATCCATAAAAATTTCTCTGGATGTTCGGCAAAAAATGCTTCAGCACAAACGATATTTTTCTGGATGATTTCCAGATTGCGCGTGATTATCGCTTTTGTTGCACGCAATGCCATGATACCCAAAATTTCCCCAGGCGCGCTGTTGCAAATCGTGGTGTAGTCTTTGAATGTCAGCCAACGTTCCAGCCAGCTTTTGTTCTGACTCACCAGCCAGCCGAGGCGCAAACCCGGCAGTGCAAACGTTTTCGACAAACCGGACAAGGCGATGCCGTTTTCATAGATTTCGCAAATCGACGGCAGGCGTTGTGCGGCCTCGTATTCGAGTCCGCGATACATTTCATCACTAAAAACATAGAGGCCATGGCGGCGCGCAATTGCGATGATTGCCTCAAGCTCCGTGATCGAAGGCAAATAGCCCGTGGGATTGTGCGGAAAATTCAAAACCAGCAAACGGGTGTTTGGCTGCAAACTGTTTTCGAGCCGGCCAAGATCAAGCTGCCAACGCGAGGCGCTGAGTTCCAACTCCCAAGTCGTGACGATACACCCGCGGCTGCGCGCGACTTCATAGAGCGATTGATATGCTGGAAAAATGGTGATGACATGATCGCCCGGATCGAGCAGGGTATGCATTGCAATGAAAATGGCCTCCTCGGGCGCGGCGATCATAACGTTCTCGGCCGCCACATTTCTGTAAAGCCGCGCCACTTCTTCGCGCAATATCGGATGTCCGGCAGATTCGGTATAGCCGAGTTTGAGATTCTGCCACAGCTTCAGGCATTCGTCATCGGCCAGTTGCAACAAATTTTCGAGCGTAAGGCTTTCGCAATCCGAGGCGCTCAACAGGTATTTGACTTTGAATTCGTGCTCGGCAAAGTAGCGTTCGAGTTTGAAGGGGGCGATTGGCATTTTTTTCCATCACGCAAAATTCACTAGTCAGGCTTGGACTCAAGGAACTGAAAAGGTACGTTGATTCATTGAGTTCAAGCCTGACTTCCCCGGCTTGTGGTAAATTTATGGCCGGGCCGGCAGCGATAATTCCACGCGAAAATCGTGCGTATTGTCGATGATATCAACCCGGGCATCGGCGCCGAAAAGGGTAAACAGGCGTTTTTTCACATTCGCAAGACCAATACCCGCACGGCGTGGCGACGGGCGTTCGGGATCGCAGGGATTTTGCACAGCCAACTTGAGATAAGAGCCATTGCGCAAGGCTTCAAGTGTGATCGTTCCGCCCTCGAGTAAATGCGCGATGCCATGATTAATGGCATTCTCCAGCAGCGGCTGCAGCAGCAACGGCGGCACTTCGCATGCCGTGCTTTCCTCTGCAATGTTTTGCGCCACTTGCAGACGCTGGCCAAACCGAATCTGTTCGATTGCGAGAAAATCCTGAGCCAATGCCAATTCCTGCGCCAATGAAATTTTATCTTGTGCGCCAAGATTCAGGCTTTGTCGCAAAAAATCCGCAAGGCGCAGGCACATGAGCCGCGCCGCAGCCGGATCGATTGTGGTCAGCGCGCTAATCGAATTCAAACTATTAAACAGAAAATGCGGATGAATTTGCGCCCGCAGCGCTTTCAACTCCGCTTCGTGCGCGAGAATTTGCAACTCCAAGGCCTGTTTCTCGTTCAGGCGCACGGTCTCAAATGCAATAACGAGATAATGCCCCACCACGCTAAGCCAGAACAGCATCAGGCCAACGCCGGCGAACAGGGGCAGGACTTGTTCATACTGCACCGCAAGACTGGGGAAAAAGTCCGGGCGCGCCAGCAACAGGCTCCACCCTTTGCCAAGCGCAAGCCATGAGGCGCTCGACAAAATCGCGGCCACAACATAAACCAGAGCAAGCTTTACCGGCGGCGTCTGGGTCAGCGGAAATTCACGGCACAAATACCAAGGCGGCAAACACATGAACGAGTAAATCATTGTCAGGGGCAGCGCCAGCACCAATGCCTCGAGCCACGGCAAATTGGCCATGAATTTCACCAGTGCGGCCAGCAAAACCCCCATCAAAACCCAGGCGATGAGATACAAACCCAGGCGATTTTTATGCGCAAGTAAAGGATGCATGCTTTGTAGGGAACGCCATCCGTGCGCTTTTGTTGCGCCAGGAACAGCCGTTCAAACATCTTCGTCCGCAAAAGCGCGATTGCGAGAGATTAGTTTTTTATCTCCAGGCCGCCCATGACGGCAATACCTTTCACAATCAGGCGTTTGCCGGTGTCGGGCTTGGGCGGGCGCGTGCTGTCGGCAAAACCGCCCATAATCGGCAAGCCCTTGAGGGTAACGCTCCAATCTTCCGGCACTTTGATTTCGACGCCGCCCCACCAGGCGAAGATGTCAATCACGGCTTCGCCGCTTCGCATGGAGGCTTGGCGCAAATCCAGAACGCAGCCGCCCATGATCGCGGTCAATTCCCCGCCTTGAAAATCAGGCGAATTGCTTTTGCGCTCAAAACCGCCCATGATGGCCATGCCGTTAATGCGATTGTCGGAAGCCAGGTCGTTGTCTCCGCCGCGATAGCGCGACCACGCGCGCAGCAACATACTCACGCCAATCGAGATTAACAACACCGGCCAGAAAAAATCCCAGAAGCGAAAATAGATAAAATCGAGGCTGCGCAACAGCAACAACACGCCGATCGCGGCGATCAACAAGCCGCCGGCGCGGCCCGGCGCGCCCTGGCTTTGCGCGAACTTGATCCCGCCGAGCGCAATGAGCAGCACCGGCCAGTATTGCAAGTAATCGCCTTTATAAATGATGCCCAGATTATCCAGCACAAAGATGAGGCCGAGCAACATCAGCGCGAGACCCAGCACCAATTGGGGGGTGACGCGAAACGCTTTTTGATCATTCATACGTTATTCTCCCTGCGGCTTGAGGTGACGTGACGCGGCTCGGTCGACAAGGCCTGCCACACCGAACTGATGCCGGCAGCAATCAAGAGCAGCGGCCAGGTTTCGCCAAAGCCCAAACCAAAAACTTCTAAGAAAGAAACCAACAGCCAAACGCCAATGGCAATCAGCCAAAAACCGTCCCGGCGCTCTTTCATGCTGGTGGCTTCCCAGAACTTGCCAACGCCGAGGAGAATGAGCAGCAACGGCCAGTAGCGCCACAATTCCCAAATCGACCCGAGATAAACCAGCTCGAGGTTGTCCAACAAAACCAGCACACCGGCGGCAATCAACAATGCGCCGAGAATAAAATGCGGGGCAAATCTAAGTTTTGATGTTCTACCCATGACGAGCCTCCTGAAAAAGTTTCAAGTTCGCCGACATATACGCCTTTCGTTTCAAAAAGCTACGTCATTTTCGGCGGATGAAGGAAAAGCATCGGCGAATTGCGCCGGAGAGGCAACGGTTGCCGGTCAAAACCAACCGGGGTGTATTTTTGTTCTCTTTGGTCGAAATTAAATATGAGCTTTCTTGCGCCGCCGCGCCGATTTGAGAATAAATTTAGCGAGAACTTCTTTCTGATTGCGTGTCTTTTTTGAAAACGCAATTCGTCCTTTAATGACATGGGCTATTCCGAGCGCTGCTGCATCGGCGGTAATTGGAATAGCTGCTAAACGAGAACATCGAGGAAGAATGTCAATCATGCTCAAGGAAACTCGAAACAAATTCCGCCGCCTGGATGCGCTTTTACAAGCGCCTGCATCGCGAGTCAGACGCCTTCCAGTAAACCGCTGCTATGCCATTTTGAGTGATGTTCATCTCGGCAATGGCGGGCCGGCCGACAATTTTCATCGCAACGAACAACCATTAGTGCATGCCTTGCGGCATTATCGCAAGCAGGGCTATTATCTCATTTTACTCGGCGATATTGAAGAGCTTTGGCAATTCGATCTCGACAAAATCCGCGCGCGCTATGGCGCCACGGTTTACAAACAATTGCGCGCGTTTCCGCGCCGGCGGCTGTATCGTGTATTCGGCAATCATGATTATGACTGGGAAGCGCCGCTAGATCCCGCACGGCCGGCGCGCAGAAATCACCTCGGACAAGCTGTGGAAGCGCTCAAACTTGGCCGTCACATTTTGCTGGCGCACGGCCATCAGGCTGATCCGCATGAGAGCCGTGGGCATTGGTGGTATCGGCGCCTGGCCGTACGTTTGTTCAAAATTATCGAACCGCTGGTGGTGCGCCTCTTCGGCTTTCAAAATGAATCTGCCGCGCAATCCCAGCGGCCGCGCGATTATGAACGCAAGCTCTATCAATGGGCCAAAGCGAATCAGACGATGCTGATTTGCGGCCACACCCATCGCGCGATTTTTGCTTCGCTTTCGTATGCCGAGCGCTTGCACATGGAAATTGCAAAATTAGAAGAACAGATGAATGCAACCGCAGATAAAAAATTGTTGGCAGATTTGGCCGAACAGCTTGCGGCGTTGCAGGAAAAATTAGAACGGGAGAAACAGCGCAAAGGCATAATCGTTCCGGTGGAAACGGCGGGCAAAGCGCTGCCGGCGTATTTCAACAGCGGTTGCGCGCTGTATAATGACGGCCTCACCAATTTGGAGATTGCCGAGGGCAAAATCCGTTTGGTAAAATGGCATCGCGCCGGCCATGCTGCGATCGCGCCGGAAGTTTATCAAGAGGGCGATTTAAAAGAATTTTTGAAAGAAGCCACCGGACGAAACATTCCGCGCGCCGCATTTTTGCAACCGCGCAGAGAACCTTTGCACCGGAAGATTCACCGCATCAGCAAGGCATTCGCCACCCATTGAAACGCGAAGATGCCCAGTAAAAAAATCCAGAACAATGAACTGGCGAGAGCAATGTCAAACAAATCGAGTGTGAGCAGCGCAATCGCCAATCCCGCCAAAACCAGGGTGTAGATCATCAACGTGCGGCGCCGCTTTCCGCTGGCGTAAAAACTTCCGGCAATCGGAATCACCATCGCGCCGCCGGTAATCGCGGCGATTAACGCGGTGGGATGCTTCGTCAGCAGCCAAACGGCCAAATTGAGCAACGCAAACCCCAGGCATCCGCCCACCCAATTCGAGGCAACGATCTGCTCGCGCGAAAGCGCCAGGCGGCCAAAGCGATGCAGCCGCAGCAGCAAGTTGAACAGCGGGCGCGCGATCCAGGTCAACACCGCGAAAACAATATAAAGAATCAAAACCGGCCAGATGAACGGCGCTGCTGCCGGGTTGTTTTCAGCAAACGAGAGCAAAATGCGATAGCCAAAATAGCCGCCGATGACCACGCCCCATTGCGCGCGGCTGCTCAAGCGCGACATCCAAAAAAAATATCCGAGCATGAGGCGGTAAATAAAATGCCGTGCTTTAAGCGCCTCCACAATGCCTTCGCGCGCCCAGTCCAGCCCAGGGTCAAGACGCAGCGCTTCGCGGAAATGCTCCATGGCTTTTTCCGGTTCATTGCGCTGCAGCAACGTCCAGCCCTGATTCGCGTGCGAGACGGCGTTTTCCGGATCGCGCCGCAGCGCCGTGGCAATCGTGGCCCCGGCTTCTTCTTTGCGATTCAGCTTCACCAACGCGATCGCGCGCAGGTTCGTGCAACTGACATGCTCAGAATCGAGTTGCAGGCCGTGCTCAGCCGCCTCCAGCGCCTCGGGCCACTGGCGCTGGTTCAACTTGATCTGACTGAGCATGGCAAAATAATCCGGATCTTCGGGATCGAGACGCAGGGCTTCCTGCACAGCGGTTTCAGCCTCGGCGTAGCGTTCTTGATCATCGAGCACACTTGCAAAAACATAATGGGCAAACGCCAAATCCGGGCCGAGATGTATCGCAAGTTTGGCCTCGGACAGCGCGTATTTGAAATTTTTCGTGCGCGCCAAACATAGCGCCAGCAAAGCATGCGCGAGCGGATGATCCGGATCATCCGCCAATTCCAGGCGCAATTCTTTTTCTGCCAATTCAAAACGCGATTGTTCCAACAAAATCTGCGCACGATCCAAATGAGCGCTCATCAAACCCCTCCGGTTGTCGATACCTGGTGAAAGTATTTTTATGAATGCGTAAAGGCCCCTGTCAGGGTGTCTTTGAGCGTAGAGATGTTTTGCTGGAACGTCTCTACCGTTGTGTCGCCTACACCCGTCAGAACATTTCCACTGGCGGAACGTCTCTACAACGCCTCAACGTATTAAACCGTCTCGATTGGACACACCGTGGAGGAGACCCGGGGGGCGTCTCTACCGTTTATCTCGTCCCCACCCGTCAAAAACGTCTTTGCCGCCGGGGCGACTTTACGGTCGTTGCCCCCCAGGCCTCTGGATATCGCCATCACATAAAAATATTGGCACGGTTCTCTTTATCCTCTTCCCACCGCAACGGGTTATTGATAATGTATTCCCGTATCTTCTGCAATGATTTTTCATCGCGAATGATGTGATCATAAAATCGCGACTGCCAGGAAAAATCGCGGAACCCTGCCGCCCAAATGCGTTTGGTGCCAGATCGATTTGAATTGCCCAATAATTGATCCGAGGAATTGGGTTGCAAACGCGCGGTGGGGACATTGGCGACGTTCCGCCGGAACGTCTCTGCAGTCGTTGTTTCGCCGCACGTAGAGACGCCCCGCCGGGGCGTCTCTACAAATAAAACATCTCTTCCACCGGCCGGAGCGGACGATTCATCCACGACGGCCTTCTCAAACCACTAGGCCCCGGCGCCGGCCGGGCAAGTTTGAGCCATTCGCGATAAATCACGAACGACTTTTCTGTATCGACAAACACATCGCCATAACGATCATCCGCATGCGCTTTCTCAATGCGCACTTTTTGATGCCAGCAGTGCATGCCGCTGATGGGATCGGGGTGCACCGGAAAGGTGATGTTCTGATGCACGCCGCCATCGCTCCAAAAGATGCGCGAAGAATCGGTGTCAGTGCTTTTGTAGGGGCGAATGTTGTCGAGCAGGCGGATGCGCCATTGGCTGGTTGCCGGTTGCTCGTTACCGGTTGCCCCTTGCCCCATGCCCCTTGCCTCTTGCCCCTTGCCTTCCGCCCCTTGCCCCAACTGCTCAATCTTCACGAGACTCGTTGCCCAGCGATTGCCTGCGGGATCCTGCGCACGCCGCCATCTGCCGAGATGATGCGAGCACGCCACCACACCGGGTTTCATGCCTTCCGTCACCCACACGCGATCGACGAAGTAGCCGATTTCCGTGTTTACACGAACTAAATCGCCGGTTTTGATACCGAGGCGCGCGGCGTCGGTAGTGTGCATCCACACGGGATTTCGATTGGAAATTTCATACAGCCACTTCGCGTTGCCCGAGCGCGAGTGAATCAATGTGGGCAAGCGGAACGTGGGCACGAGCGGGAACTCGCCCTTGTCAAAATCAATCTGCTCTTGATGAATGTGGCTTTTGATGTATGTGGGAATTTTGTATTCCGGCCAGCGCCAATCCACCATGGTTTGCGAATAAAACTCCTGCTTGCGCGACGGGGTGTTGAAACCGGCTTGCGCCACGCCGTCGACCATCACGCCAAGGGCTTTGCCGTTTCGTGTGATGATGTTGGTCGTTGCATCGACATTTGCGCCTTCTAAATCTTGTTGGGGAATTGGCGATTGATGTTTGTTGTAAGAAGTGCGCTCCACTTCGAACGCGCCGAATTTGCGCATGTAATCGAGCGGCGACAAGTTATGCTCAGCAGCTTTCTCCGGCAAGCCGGGCGTGCGCTCGAAAATGTATTGATAGTACTCATCAATCGTTATCTTTTCGCCCGGCCGATAGGGCGAAATGAAATGCTTCTTGATGCCGAGACTGCCGTCGGGATCGATGCGCCACGACAACTCGATCCAAAACTCATCTTCTTCCCAAACTTCGCCGGGATTGGCTTCATAGGTGAATTGCACGGGCCGGCCCATTTTGCGGCGCGCCTCGCGCAGCACGGGCTGGCGAAAGCCGATCCACAAACCCGAATGCGTTTCATAACTCACAATGTCATGCCGCTCGCCCGCATGGCCCATGGGCAAAACATAATCCGCGAAATACGCGGTTTCGTTCCACGTGGGCGTGAGCGCGGCGTGCAAACCGACTTTGCTCTCATCACTCAACGCTTCGATCCACGAAAAGCCGTCGGGATACGTCCACACGGGATTGAACACGCGCGTGAAATACACGTCGAGCTTGCCGCGGCCTTCCTTCAAAAAATGCGGCAGCAGAAAACTCATTTCGTAATGCGCGAGCGGGTACTCGTTGGGGAAATGCAACTCGTTCCAAAATTTTTGCGCGGGCGCTTTGTTCGGCACGTTGGGTTTGAATTTATTCCACGCGCTCGGCGAGGTGCCGCCTACCGTGCCGACGCTGCCGGTGAGCACGTTCAGAAAATGCAAACAGCGCGCGACCGCCCAGCCGCCGAGATTGCCGCTGCCCGCGCTGCGCCAATTGTGTGTGGCGAAACGTGAGCCTGCTGCACCAATTTGCCGCGCGACGTCAACAACGGTTTGCGCGGGCACGCCGCTTTCTTGTTCGGCATACTGCGGCGTGTATTCTTTGTATTCATTTTTTAACACGTCGATGAAGTTCGCAAACGTCACCTCCACAGCCGCATGTTCCTTCATCAAATACTCCTGCCAGTTCACCCAATCGCGCAGGAATTTTTCGTTGTAGAGATTTTCATCGATGATGATTTTCGCCATCGCCAGCAGCACCGCAGCTTCGCTGCCGGGATACGTGGGCATCCAATAATCCGCCATGCTCGCGGTGTTGCTCAGGCGCGGATCCATCACCGCAAGCTTGGCGCCGTTCATCATGCCTTCGATGATGCGCTGCGCATGCGGATTGAAATAATGCCCGGATTCGAGATGCGCACTAATCAACAAAATGAAACGCGCATTGGCGTGATCGGGCGAAGGCCGATCATAGCCGTGCCAAATCGCATAACCAAAACGCGCGCCCGCGGAACAAATATTCGTGTGGCTGTTGTGGCCATCAACTCCCCACGATTGCAGAATGCGATCCATGTAGCCTTCGTGTCCCGGCCGGCCCACATGATACGCAATTTCATTGTTGCGCTTTTCGAGCAATGCTTTGCGGATGCGTCCGGCAATATCATCGAGCACATTGTCCCATGACACGCGCTGCCATTTGCCCTCGCCGCGTTTGCCCGCGCGTTTCATGGGATAAAGAATGCGGTCGGTGTCGTTGATTTGATTGATGGTGGCCGGGCCTTTGGCGCAATTACGGCCACGGCTGCCGGGATGATAAGGATTGCCTTCGAACTTGCGCACTTGCAAAGTTTGTTTATCAATGTAACTCAACAAGCCGCAGCCCGCTTCGCAGTTGAAGCAAATCGTGGGCACGATCATATAATGCTTGGCCTCGCGACGCGGCCAGCGTTTGGCTTCGTATTCGACCCAATCATCCCATTTCTCCGGCGGCGGATAGTTGGTGAGATCGCCCGGTTCCGTGAGGCGCGGCAGTTCACCGCTGAGGTCTTCGTGCAAGTTGGGGATGAGATGTAATTTTTCGGCGAGGCGTTCGATGATGCTGGGTTGGTGAGATGAGGGCATGGGAGTTTCCAGTTTCAGGTAGAATCCATCAAGGTGAATTACGTGAGGGCTTTAACTTTGTCATTCAGACGCCGATACTCCGTCAACATTTCGGGTTTGTCGAGCGCTTCGGCGAACTGCGACAGCCAGTTTTCGATATAGGCTTCGTCAAGTTTGCCGCGCTGCTCAATCAACAAGGCTTCAACATCAGGCCAATCTTTGCCACGGCCCGCAATCACTTTTTGAATGATCAAATCTTCGGCAGAACAAACCCAAATGGAGAACCCGTTGAGATTGCGGGGGACCGCGCGGGCGATGATCTGTTCTTCGTAGCCAGGAGCAGTCAGGAGAAAATCGACAATCACTGCATCAATTTCCACCACGACGATAAAGGGATTTTGCGGGGCGTTTTGCCGTGCGGCTTGGGGAAAAGCGCGCGTCAAAAACGCGCGAACACCGGCATAATCAAGATTCGACACCAACACCTTGAGATCAATATCCTGAGTTACTCTCACCACCCCCCATTGCGAGAGCGCAATCCCGCCGATAACGGCATAGCGGTGGTCGTTGTCTTCCAAAACTTTGATGGCTTTACGCAAAGGCGCCTTGAGTCTTTTGGGTACGCGTGCGCCGCCACGCTTCGAATTTTTCGATCTTGGCATAATATTCTTCCCATTCTTGCAGACGCAGTTTCAGCCGCAAATCGCTTTGGGTCGGGGCCGAGTTCACGGCGAACTCCCACAAATCAACGTACTGTTGCCATGCCTCTTCCGGTGAAAGCCTGCCGGCATTGCGCGCGCGATCAGCCAGCTCAAACTCATTCCACTCGCGATACGCTTCCAGCATTTTACGATAAAGCTCTTTGTCGATTGCCATAACGAATCCATTAATCTATTTAGAGTTGAATCGTTGCGAAAAGCATAGATTCTTCCAACTGATAGAAATACCCAACTTATAAAGCCTCCCGCATCCGTTGGGTTTTTCTATCCGCTGGAAATTTTCTTTTTGGCTGCGGCTTGTTCGCGTTGGGTAATTCTGCAAATAGTTCCTGATATATTTTCAAAGCCAGGCTACTTCAAGTTCGTTCCTATAGCACCTTCTCTTCCGTTTCTTGCTCAAGCTGGTTTGGCATTTTCAGGCCTGTCGCTGCTCTCCTGTTCGGGTGAGCAAAAATAGTCAATCTGGGCTAGCGTTGCAAATATAATGTCGTGTGCAGTGGCGCTTCGCTTTGTTTTCAACAACTCTGCGATACGCCCGCGATTTTCCTCCACCAGCTGCCTCTGCTCGGGCCAGAACATCTCCGGCAGCTCGTCCAGGGGAAACCATTTCACCTCACTTTCGTGCTGCGGATCCGTGGGCCGGCCGTTGATTTGGTCGGTGAGAAACAGGAAATAGTGAATCTTTTTCCATGCACGTTTGTCATAGTCCAGGCGCTCGCGCGTGCCCAGGAAATCGAGCAAAGTGAGCCGCGCCAACCCGGCTTCTTCTTCGATCTCGCGGCGCGCGGCTTGCTCGAGCGATTCACCCGGCTCAACCCGGCCTTTGGGCAAAACATAGGCAGAGAGTCCAGTTTCTCCGGCGCACGCAAAATAAATCTTGCCGTTTGCAATGTGCACGACAATGCCGCCGGCAGAGTCATGTTCCGGCACATGCGCCGGGCGTTGATACCACGTGTGATCAATTTTCATTAAAAAATTTCCTCAC
>SZPB01000185.1 GCA_030263535.1 Cytophagia bacterium CHB2 | reverse complement strand
CATGAACTTCTTGACATTGTGCCGGCGCGCCGCATCCAGCAAAATGAAAGCGCCGAACACATCCGTGCGAATAAAGGCATCCGGACCGCCAATCGAACGATCGACATGGCTTTCCGCCGCAAAATTCACCACCACGTCGACGCCAACCATCAATTCGTCCACCAGGCCGGCATCGCAAATATCGCCCTTGACGAAACGATAATTGGGATTGCCTTTGATGTCACGCAGGTTTTCGAGATTGCCGGCATAGGTGAGTTTGTCGAGATTGATGATCTCAACATCGTCGTTCTTGCGCAGCAGATAATGCACGAAGTTACTGCCAATGAATCCGGCTCCGCCGGTTACGAGAATTTTGCGCATGTTCCTTTCCTTGGTTGAATTCGCCACAGAAGCTGCGGAGATGATACTGTCTCCGCGCCAGAAAAAAGGAGGGCGAATTTAAAAAAACGCTTGTCGAAAGTCAACAAACACGAAAACGAAGAACTTGTATCTTTTGATCGTTTCAGCTTGAGAAACTGTATCAGTGATGTTATTTCGCTTCATTATGATTGCGAAACATCTCAACCGAGCATGCCATTCAGTAAGATGCTATTAATTTAAATCTTACTATATACTCAAAATATTCCTACGGAATGATGACTCAAGCCAAAAGTAAACAAGCAGGAATCGCGTTTGCATTTCTGCGAAACCCCGGCGGCTTCGTTGTCGAAATCTTATCCCCTTTATCATCAATATCTTAAACTTGGGGGCGCAAGATTTTTCCAGCCAATTTTCCGGTGAATTTTTCCTGATCGATCACAAGTTGGCCGTTTACAATTACAAAAGGAATGCCAACCGGATATTGATGCGGTTGCGACCAGGTTGCACGATCATTGATTTTCGCAGGATCAAAAATGACAATATCTGCCCAATAACCCTTTTTCAAAGAACCGCGATCTTGCAGGCCCAAAGTCTCCGCCGGCAAAGCCGTCATTTTGCGAATCGCCCTGGCCAATGGCATGATGGCTTCTTCGCGCACGTATTTGCCCAACACCCGCGGGAACGTGCCGAACGAGCGCGGATGCGGATTGCCGCTGCGCAGCACGCCTTGCTCGGCCAGTGAAGAACCGTCGCTTGCCGGCATGCAATAGGGATTCGCCAGAAGCTGCGCCGTATCCTCTTCACGCATGGCAAAACCGACCATGCCGCCGCCGCCGTTTTCGCCGATAATGAATTCAACCAGAAGATCGTAAGGATCGGCGCCATGCTGCGCCAATTCGGCAAGATTCATACCTTCATACTCGCTGCGGCGCGGATGATTTTGTAAGCTCGAGATCATCACTGATTTCCAACCGCCGATTTTGTCGGCTTCGTATTGCACTTCGGGACGCAATTTTGCTCGAATGCTCACGTCTTGCAGACGGCTCACAAAAGCTTCACTGCCGCCTTCACGGCTCCACAACGGAAAGAGTGAAGAAAGCCCGGTGCTGTAGGCGATGTAGGGGTAACGATCACAGGTGACGCGCAAGCCGTTGGCGCGCGCGGCCTCCAACATGGCCAGCATCTCCGGTTGCTTGCGCCAATTGTTTTGGCCGGAAGCTTTGATATGCGAAATGTTGAGCGCCACGCCCGCTTCTTGCGCAATGCGAATCGCCTCGGCAATGGCTTCGAGCAGCGTGTCATCTTCATTGCGCATATGCGTCGAGTAAATGCTTTTGCCGGCTGCCGCCCGGCAAACCGCAATGATTTCCTCGGTGGAGGCAAAACAGCCTGGCGTGTATTCCAAGCCCGAGGATATGCCGCATGCGCCTTGCTGCAAGGCGGTGCGCAACAGCGCTTGCATGTGGTTGATTTCATCAGCGGTCGCCGGGCGATTATCCAAACCCACCACAAACTCACGCAAGGTGCCCTGGCCGATCATGCTGGCGGCGTTGGTAATCAAACCGCTTTGCTCGAGACGCTGAAAATAGCCGGAGAAATCCGTCCAATCCACCGCGATGCCGTAGCGCTTGGTCAAGTCTTCATGCAACTTCGCGCGCATGGCGTCATTCAAAGGCGCCATGGAACCGCCGTCTTGTCCCAGAATTTCCGTGGTCACACCCTGCCGGATTTTGGATTGCGCCTCACCGCCGAGTAGCAGCTCTTCATCGCTGTGACTGTGAAAATCGATAAAGCCCGGCGCGACCGCCAGGCCGGAGACATCGATCGTTTGCTTCGCTTTGCGGTCACGCAAATCGCCCAATGCCGCCACACGGCCCGCAATAACGCCCACATCGCCGGAAAAGCCGTCATTGCCGCTGCCATCGTAAATTGTGCCGCCGGTGATGAGCAGATCGAATTCCTGCGAGGCAGAACACGCGCTATTGAACAGTGAATACGAAGCCAGTGCGCCGGCTGCGCTGGTTTTCAAAAAATTGCGCCGGGAATAGAATTTAGCCATCTCTCCTCCTCTGTGAAATTTTTGCAATATAGCCGGAGGCTATTGGAGAAGCAAGGGCATTTCTGCGGGCGTTAATATCGCTGACCGGAGGGAACCCCACGGCAATTGCACGTCTTCAAAAACTGGCGCGATCTTCATCGAGGCAGGCAGTCTTTCAAGAAATCGTTGCCGCATTTTAAATTGCAGAGGCGTCAGGAAAACTCTTTCAGCGCCGCTGCCAGCAACGGAATCATAATTTCGTGATGGCCGATGAAATTATAACCCTTGCCGCCCTGCAACGTGGGACGTTGCACCACATTCACGCGCGGGCGATAATGGTTGAACATGTCGAAGTTCGCGGTAAAAAAATTGTTCACTGGCGGGGCAACATTGCGCGCAATGGTGAGCGCTTTTAAAAATACTTCCGGCATCAAAACATTCGATCCGATATTCAAAACCACCCCGCCTTCGTTGAGTCCCGCCACTTGCGCCGTAAAGATTTTGAAATCGCGAAATGAAAGCTCGCCATAAGCAGCGCCGTCCGCGCTCGGATGCTGGTGAATAATATCTGTGCCAATGGCAACATGAATCGTTGCAGGAATGTTGCGTTCAAAAGCACTCGCCAGCAAACTCAGCTTTGCGCCCTCCGATTTCGTTGCCAGCAGCGCTTCGCCGGCTGCCTCGCCGAATCCCTGTTCCCGCTCTCGCCCGCGCGCCACCGCGTTGTTGATAAACTCGCCGGTTTCGGCGGCCATGCCGAATGTGCCGTCTGCCAGCCCTTCCGCCACCTCTTCCGAGGTTTGCCCAAACAGGGTCAGCTCTGTATCGTGCACCACGCCCGCCCCGTTCATGGCGAGGCATGAGATGAACCCGCGTTTCATCAAATCCACCAAAATCGGCGAGAGCCCCACTTTGATGACATGCGCGCCCATCATCACAATGATGGGCTTATTGTTTTCACGCGCAGCAAGCATGCGCTGCACGAATTCACGCAAATCTTTTGCTGCGAGAATATTCGGCAACGAGGTAAAAAAATCTTCGAAGAAATCTCCGCGCCGGAACGGCCGCGCCAGCTCCTCGCGATGCACTTTGCTGTAGCGTTGTTGCACGGAGTAGGTTTTGACTTGATTGAGATCGATTTGAGGGTATTTGGTCAAGTGTTACTCCCGGCTTTAAAACGATTACCTAAAATTTGCCGGCTGCTTTTCGCGATACTCGAACTTCATCGTTGCCATGAACGGTTCGATCGAGCTGGGCAACCTGGGCGGTTTATTCTATTGCGGCGAGAATTTCTTCAGAGGCATTCAGCATGCGATTCTTGAAACGAAAATCAATAGCGGCATCGACCGCGCATAAATTTTTCTTGATGAGATGCATATTGATGAACGTCTTGTTCTTCAAATAAACATAAGCCCAACGCCGGTTTTCTTCATCAAATTCCAGTTCATCAAATTTCAAAAAGACTTTCTGGCCAGCCGTAAGCTGCTGGATGAAGTCAATGGCAGCTTCTTCCTTTCCCGGAAGCGGCTTAATCCCCAACAAACGAATCTTGAGGCCGCTGCTGAGTTCGAGCAGATGCGGCGCTTCAACCTGTTTCACCGAATAATACTTTTCCTTCTGCTCTTCCTTGCCGCTGATCTTGGAACCGAAATGCTGTTCACGCGGATCGATCTTCTTGTCGAACTTTACGGCATCTTTAAAAACGTACGGCTGTTCGGCAATCAACTTGGCAAAGTCAAGCGCGGGGAGTTTTTGCTCGATGATTTCCACATGAACCGAATCATTCGACCCGAACAGGCTATTCTCATCGACGCCCAGGCGATTTTTTATAACCGGCAAGAATTCCCGATTGATTTCATACCCAACCGAATTGCGCCCGAAATTGTGCGCGGCCAATGCCGTGGTGCCGCTGCCCATGAACGGATCGAGCACAGTCTCGCCCGGAAATGAAAACATGCGAACCAAGCGTTTGGGCAATTCTTCCGGAAACGCCGCGAGATGCTGGCTTTGCTTCTCGCCGGGAAAATTCCAATGGCCGTGGAAATATTCGTTCCATTCTTCCGTGGTCATCTTGGAATTTTCTTTTTGCTCTTTCGTCGGCTTGGGCGACTTGCCGAGTTTCTTGAAAAGCAGAATGAACTCATAATCGAGCTTGACAATGCCGTTGCGCGGATGCGGAAACGAGCCCATGATGGTGGCGCCGCCGCTGGTGTTGGTTGTGGTTACCTTTTGCCAGATGATCGCGCCCATGTAATCAAACCCGATAGTCTCGCAAAACTTGATGATCTCCGTTCGAATCGGAATGATCTTATAACGGCCGTAATATACCGAGCGCGCGAATTGATCGCCGATGTTCACGCACAACCGGCAGCCGGGATGCAACACACGATAGCATTCTTTCCAAACCAAATTCAAATTGTTGATGTAATCTTCATAACTGTCGTTGAAACCGATTTGATCTTCGTGACCGTAATCTTTGAGCTGCCAATACGGCGGTGAGGTGATGATGAGATGCACCGATTGCCCGGGGGTCTCCGTCATCGCGCGGGCATCGCCCAAAATAATTTTGTGCTGCGTCTTTTCGTTCTCCATCCTTTTTTCCTTAACTAGGTACAGCTTGTTATGCGCGTCCGCTGATCAGGACGAGTGTGCGATCATCTGAGGCGGGATAATCCTTCGCGAACGCGCGCACGCCGTCCAAGAGACTCTGCACCGAGGCAGAAGGATTCGCCATGTGATCTCGAATGCGCCGCGCGCCAAACTCTTCCATCGCCGCGTTCATGGCTTCACTCACGCCATCCGAATAGAACAAGAGCCGACTTTCCGGCGGCATAGCGAGCCGGTATTCAGAAAAAGAAACGTCTTGAATGCCCAAGGGCAACCCGGAATCGATTTTCAGAAATTGCGATCCGGTGGCATTCACAAAAAGAGGCGGGAGATGCCCGGCATTGGCAAAAACAATGTTTCGCAGCGCGGGATCAACAACCGCATAGATCATCGTGACAAACTTGGCGCGCGGAAAATCTTCGATCAGCACGCGATTGACTTGCGTCAGAACTTCGGCGGGCGGCAAATCTCTTTCCGCAAACAGCCGCAGAATGCTGCGCGTCGAGGCCATCAACAGCGCGGCGGCCATTCCCTTGCCCGAAACATCCGCCAGAACCAGCGCCAGGCGGCCGTCGCGCAGAGGAATGTAATCATACCAATCGCCGCCGACTTCGCTGCAGGGCAAACACAACCCCGTTATTTCAAAGCTGGGGAGATCTGGATTCCGGCCCGGGAACAACGAAAGCTGCACGCGCCGCGCCTCCTCCAGCTCTCTTGCCATGCGCTCTTTTTCCTGGCGCTCGCGTTGAAACAGCCGGGCGTTTTCGATCGCTGTTGCGATATGTCCCGCCAAAGCCTCCAGAAGCTGAATGCGGCTGGTGGAAAAACCGTTTAACTCGTGATGTTGAAAATTGAAGACGCCAATCAGCCGCCCGCGAACTTTCAGCGGAATGTCAAGCTCCGAGCGGGTTGAGGCTTCACTCACCTGGTAATAAGGATCCACGCTGACATCCGGCGCATAATGCGTCTCTCCCGTTGCGCCGACATGTCCAACCATGCCGTATTCACCGATCTTGAAGCGCTCACCTTTGATATGAAAATTAATCGTCCAGCCGCGCACCGCCGCAATCACCAGTTCATCGGTGTGATCATCTTTCAGCAACACGGCTGAGCGCGAATAGCCGAAGGTTTGCGCCACGTCGTTGACGACTTCTTCCAACAGAGTATCCAGATCTAAAATCGCGTTGATGCGCTGCGCGACGCGCTGCAACAAAAAAAGTTCCTGTATCCGCTGATATTGATCTTCGTCGTTCATTGCAGCTTTTCCACGCTAGGGGTTTCGTCTTTATCAAAAATTTCACCGGCAAGAACGCTTCCTGCAGAATTTTGTTGTGGCGAGCGAAAACGTTCAAAACCCGTCAAGCCGGGTTCGCGCAGCTCGCGCGCGCCTCGACCTCATTCTCAAAATGTGGAATGTATTTGAGCAAGCCGACCATCTCGAAAATTTTCTGAAAATGGGGCGACAGCCCGAACGCCTTGAGCGCAACATTTTGCTGCTGGCTGCGGCTTAGCAGGGTGATGATGATCGACATCCCCGCAGAGTTGATATATCCCACTTCACTGAAATTGAGAATCAGGTCGCGCAGCTTTTGCGTCAGCGCGCGCTCATACGCTGAAACGATTTTCTTTTCCGCCAGGCTCGTGACATCGCCTTTAAGATCGATGAGCGCAAGCTTGTCTTCCAGGCGGAGATTGACTTGGATTTCTGTCACCGCAGGCTTTTCCTTATTTGACGAATTCGATTTTGCACGAGGTACTCCAAAAATCTGCCAGACTCGCTGCTTCAACTGCGATCTGCGCCTGATTCTTTTTTGCAATTTTTTCGAACAACTCCAGGCGCAACACCGCGTGAACCGCGTTGCGCGTGTGCGACCAGACGCCGACAATTTTGCCGTTCAACAACACCGAGGGTGTAATCCAGCCCGCGGCGCGATAAACGCGCTTGTAATGCCGCATGTCGAGCAAATGATCTTTCCCGGCGTGCCCCAGCAAATAAGGATCGAACGCGGGCAGCAGCCGCAGTATGTGATCATTTAAATTGCTTTGCGCAAGCGCATCATAATCGTCACGCAGAATGTAATTTTTTTGCTTCTCGCTTTGAATTTCGCGTAATTCTTCTTGCAGCGACTCCCAAACCGGTTTGACTTCTGCCATGGTAATGCCCGACCAGCGGGAAAAATCGCGCGCGGTTGCCGGGCCGTAAGCTCGAAGATAGCGGCGCAGCAGAGTTTGCTTGGCTTCCGTTTCGGGAATCTCTTTTTGCGGCGGCAGCCATTGATCGACGCGAATAAAGGTTGACTTGCTGCCGCGCGGCGGGCCGTAACAAATCAAGCCTTCCACCAGCGCCGCGCGAAAAATCTGAATGCTCCACGCCGCCTTGATATACGCTTTTAACTTCTTGCCGACTTTGGGCAGGATCTGTTGGATCAACTCGGGTTGTGTCTGTGGGCCGTCCGCAAGCGCGGCGACAATGGCCGCTGTCATGGCCTGGGCTTCTTTGGGCGTAATGCCGAACCTCGACATGATCTGGTGCAGCGCTGCCAACCGGCTGCGTTTGAGCGCGTTAATATAAAGCAAAAAATCGGAGGTTTGCAACAAATGCAGCGTTTGCCGCATGCACGAGGTTTTGACCAGGCTGCGTTCGTTCCACAACGCCGATTGAATATCCGTTTGCTTGTGATGATGCCCCCGCGCCCAGATCGCCATCTCCGCGCTCGCCATCACCTGGGCTTGTATGCCGCAGACGTTTTGACAAATCATGGTGAGGCTCGCCGGCTGATGAGCGGCAAGGTGATGGCGATGCAAGCGAAACGCCGCGACTTGATTTGATTTGATCGCAGGAATCATTCGTTTTGATGGCTTCGAAAGCCTTCAGTTCCATATCATGCCCATCTCAACCTCCTCCACTTGCTCCGGCGTTTCATCATGATACCAATCTTCATGTCGCGACCATTGCTGGCAGGCGAGACACATGGTGTTGCGCCAGACTTTGCCGCATTGCGGACAGCGCGCATGTGTGTCGAACGTGTTCCAGACATGGTCGCAACCGGGGTGGCATTGCCATCTCGAATCGGCGGTGGGTTCCCAGCGGCATTCCGGGCAGTAGATTTTCATGTTAGATAACTCCGCAAACAATTTGGACACAGATTGTGCAGATAAAATCTGCTCCGATTTGCAGACAAGCTGCAAATCAAAGCATCCGCGCAACTCGGTGTCTTCGGTGACCATCGGCGATAAAGCTGTTCCGCCGAAATGCGCCGAAGTCATCGAGCATCACCCAAAAAACTTTGGCAGGATGATTTAGCGGCAGAATTATTTCAAGTCGTTCTGCCGGCAAATTATTTTGTCACAAATTTTCAGAGGTTTATTCTAACTTTCATGGCTCGAAATCAGTTTTATCCATCCGCAGCGTCGTTACGTGTCCCAGCTCCGGCAAAACTTTATACTCGACATGATCCATCAATTTCTCGATCAAAAACAAACCCAGACCGCGTGTGCTTTCTTCGCCGCTGATTTTGCGCTCGAGGCTGATCTCATGCTGGGGTTTCAACGCAAAGCCGCTGCCGTTGTCAATAACCTGCACCGTGAGACTGTTGCTCGCGGGCTTGAGCAAGACATCAAGGCGATTCATTTGATTCAGCTTGTTGCCGTGCTCAATGGCGTTCAGGCAGGCTTCCGCCACAGCAGTGCGCAAGTCTTCCACGCGCTCGGCGCGAAACCCGAGCATTTGCGCCAGCTCCGCCGCCGCTTGCATCGCCATTTTTTCATACCCGTGTTGCGAGGGAATCGAGAGCCGCACTTCGCCGCGGTTTTCAGCGAATACAAGTGCCGCTGGCGCTTTGCCGTTTTCAGGTTCATCACGAACGGCTGGCGGAACGCCCTCAAACCTGGCAACGAGCAATGTGATGTCATCCGAATGATCGCGGCTGCCGGAAAATTTTTCCGCATCTTTGATCAACCCGGGAATGACGCTGTTGTTCAACTCCTGCGCGTGCCGATGCACCGAGGCGCGAAAACGATCAAAGCTGTACGGCTCGCTCTCGCCATTCATCATATCCACGATGCCGTCGGTGTAAAACACCAGCATATCGCCGGCAGCAAGATCGATATGCCGCTCGCCGTAGTCGATCTGCCGGCGAATGCCGAGCGGAAAGCGATCGCCCTCTTCCGGCGAGGGCAGCAGCATGGCCTCGCCGTTGCGATAGAGAATCGGCAGGGTTTGCCCGGCATTGGCGTAAAGCAAACGGCCGCGCGCCAAATCGAGAATGCCGCAGAACGCTGCGACGAACATGCCGCGCTGCAAATCCACCGACAAACGGCGATTGGCAAGGCCGAGAATTTCGGCGGGCGCTTTGTGGCCCTCCGCCGCGAAGCGAATGGCGGAAAGCGCAGCGCTCACCACCATCGCGCTGGATACGCCTTTGCCGGACACATCGCCGACGATGATGGCAAGTTGATGCGGCCCGAGCGTGATGAAATCATAAAAATCGCCACCGACCTCGGTGGCAGGCAGCGAGGCCGCTTCGAGCTGCAGGCCGGGCAGGTTCGGCGGCGTCTCGGGCAGCATTTCCATTTGCATGCGCCGCGCGATCTCGAATTCCTGCGTGATGCGCAGATTGTGCTGCAGCGATTGCAGCATCTTGTTGAAGGAGCGCGCCAGTTCGCCGATCTCGTCCTGCGAGTCGATCGCAAAGGTGGCATCGAGCCGGCCGTTGGCCACCTCCTGGCTCGTCTGATTCAACTGCCGCAGCGGCGCGAGAATTTTGCGGATCGACAGGGTCATGATGATCACCGTGAGAATCGCCACGGCGGCGATGGCCTCGACGGTGCGGTGGCGCACGACGTCCGCGCTTTGGAAGAGATCGCGCTCGTAGGCGGAGGAGAGCAGGATCCAGTCCCACGGTTTGTAATACATATAGTAGACGATCTTGCGCTCGCCCTGACGGCCGCGCGCGCCGGTTTCCTGATGATATTCGTCGTAAGCAGAATAGCGGTCGGGCTTGCCGGCTTGATCGATGCGATTGATGATTTTTTGAATGTGCGGGAAACGCGGATTGTTGAGGTTCTCGCCCGTGTCGGTCGGGTGAATGATGAGCTTGCCCTTGTCGGCGGTGTCGGAGTTGTCGATGGCGACGATGTAACCATCGATGGCAATGCGCACCGCGCTAATTTGTTCCTTCAATTCATCGGTGGGATGGCCGTAGCGTTGGTTGTAGCGGTCGCAGACGGCATAGGCAAAATCGGTTTGCGCGCGCAGCAGGTCGCGCGCCAGTTGCTCCAATTCATTTTGCGCGCCTTGATAGGCCCACAAAATCACGATGACGATGGTCAGCGCGATTTCGAGCAGCACGGCGAGCAGAAGTTTGGAGCGGATTTTCATGGGGATTGATGAGTTGTGACTCCCGGCAAAAGCGGGAGTCGATATTTCGGATTAAAACATCAAAATCATTTATGCAGGAATCGGGAGGCCGTCCTCCTCAAGAGCCACGATGTATCCATGAATAGCTTCTTTGATATTGAGCAAGGCTTCTTGTCTGGTTTTGCCCTGGCTGATGCAACCAGGCAAACTCGGGCATTCTGCCACCCAGTAACCATCTTCGCCGGGATAAATGATGACTTGTCGCATGAGACATCACCTGTTGATTTTTTTGTTCATTGATTCGCATTCTTCGCGAATCATTTACGGAGAAACTATCCGGATATTAGCTATTGCTTGTCCGCATTGGGATTCGCCACGCCCAGCCGATCCATTTTCTGCTGCAAGCCGAGCCGGCTCAGGCCCAGCGTGCGCGCGACTTGACTTTTGTTACCGTTGTGGCGCAACAATGCTTCGGCAATCATCTCACGTTCGAGTTGATCGACGGCGTCGCGTAAGAGCAGAGATGAGGGGCGCAGCCGGGCTGCGCTGGGCGAGACGCTTCTGAATTTGGGCGAGAGATGCTCTGACCGCAAAAGCTGGCCTTCATCTGCAAGTGTCACCAGGCGTTCCATCTCGTTTTCCAATTCGCGCACATTGCCGGGCCAGTGATAGTTTTCCAATTGTGGCAACAAATCCGGCGCGAGGCCGCCGGTTTTGCGGCGCAATTTGTTTTCAAAAATATTGAGAAAATGCTGCGCCAGCAACGGCAAATCTTCGCGATGATCGCGCAGCGGTGGAATACGCAATTCCAGCACGGCGAGGCGATAAAACAAATCTTCTCGAAAGCTGCCGCCGGCAATGGCTTCCGAGAGATTTTTGTTGGTTGCGGCAATCACGCGCACGTTAACCGGAATCTCACGGTCGCCGCCGATGCGGCGCATGCTGCGTTCTTGCAGCACGCGCAGCAATTTGGCCTGCGAGGCTGCCGGCATGTCGCCGACTTCATCGATAAACAGCGTGCCGCCGTGCGCCTGCTCGAACAAGCCGGTATGTTTTTTCACGCCGGTGGCGGTGCCGGCTTCGATGCCAAAAAATTCCGTTTCCACCAAATTTTCGGGAATCGCGGTGCAATTCACGCCGAGAAACGGGCCGTCAGCGCGCAACGAATGAAAGTGCAGCGCGCGCGCCACCAGTTCTTTGCCGGTGCCGGTTTCACCGGTGATCAACACGTTGGCCTCGCTTTTGCCCAAATTGCGAATCTGCTGCCGCACGCGTTGAATTGCGTCGCTTTTGCCGAGGATCGCGGTATCGCTGAAATCCTTTTTTGCGGCTTCGCGCAGCGCAAGGTTTTCAAGACGCAATTTTTCCTGCGTTTCCTGCAGAACTTCATAAAGCTGCACGTTTTCCAACGCGCGGGCGCTGAAACCGGCGACCGCTTCGAGCAACTCGCGGTCAGACGCGGCATACGGTTCGCCCAACAAACGCGGACCCAGCAAAAATGCGCCGGCGCGCGTTTCGCGCATTGTGGTGAACGTGGCAGCCGCGAAATGCTCGATGCCCGGCTCCCCGTCCAGCAAATGCCGCAGCTCCGGCAGAATTTTTTCCAGCGAATGAACGCCCATCTCCCGCAAATTGTTGGTCACCGCCTCGACCGCCAATTCGCCGCGGCTCGCCATGCATTGCCATTGGCCGTCATCGCGCTGGGCAATGGCCAGCGCTTTGCCCGCGCCGAAGGTACCGGAGAGAATTGCCAAAACCTCGGTAAAAATTTTGGCGCTTTCGCGGCAATCGGCCAGCGCTTGCGCCACTTCCAGAAGTGTGCGCAGCCGGAAAACTTCGCGCTCAAGCTGCCAGGTCTGGCTTGGAGGAGTCGAATCGTGCATGAGATAATCATCGTGTTAAACGAATTGCGCCGGCAAAGTATATAAACGGCATGCGCGAAAAGCAAGGGTAAAGACCTGTGCCTGAGAAGGGATATAAAGAGATAAGAGACGCCATTTAAATAACTTACTCATTTGGAAGAACCGCTAATAAACGCGAATATTCGCTAATCTTAAAATTCGCGTTTATTGGCGTGCATTCGCGGTTTGGCTTT
>SZPB01000184.1 GCA_030263535.1 Cytophagia bacterium CHB2 | reverse complement strand
GTTTGGGATTGATATCCTGATGCGTCGCGAGAAAATTCACAATTGCCAGCACGTCGCTGGCGCGCTCGGGAATCAACTGCGCGCTGTTTTGGAGATTGACGTTTTGATAAGCGCCGGTCGATTGGCCAAGACCGCGCTTGTCATAGGTGAATAATGCCACGCCCTGCGGCAGCAAAACCTCACGCACTGGCCGATCCGCCTCTCGCGTCTCAGTGCCTGAGCCTGGAATGAAGACCATCACCGGATACGGCCCCGGCGTCGAGGGAAGATCGAGCGTGCCGGCAATCGTTACGTTGCCGTTGGGAATGGAAAAATCACCCGCACCTTTGGGCGCTTCATCCGGCGGCGTGGGAGAATCTTCTTTGCATGCAGTGAAACTCATGACTGCGCAGATCAACGCGAGCCGGCTGAAAATTTTTTGTGCGTTCACGAGAGGCTTCCTTTTACGATTATTTTAAATACACCATGCTTTTCGTTTCAACAAACGGCTGCCATGAGCCATAGCCCGGTATCACTTCAAGCTTGTAAGAATAAACTCCGCTCGCGAGATTTTGCGTCGTGAAATTTACACCGTGACGACCGGCCATTTTTTGTTGATCGCGCAACAACTCTGCGACGACGCGGCCAGTCACATCGAAAACCGTGAGTGTGACACGACTCGCCGCCGCCAGCTTAAAGGCAATACGGGTGGTTGGATTAAATGGGTTGGGATAATTCTGCTCGAGCGCAAAACCCAACGGTGTCGTTGGAGATTCGTCCTCAACCGCAGTCGAAAGCGGATTCAAGCCCGTGCCTTCCACGGCTTGAAAAACAACATTGGTTTGCACGTTGGCATAAATATCAATCTGACCCAAAGGCCATTCGATGCGCAGCGAATCAATGTTGCTCGCATCACCAAAACCGAAATGAATCTCGGGACTGTTCTGCCCGCAAAACGTATTTTGGCTTGAGGCCTCGCGCAGTTGCCAATACGTGTTGCCGCCGATGGTTGCCTTCGCGCGAATTTTCGCGCCAATGCCGTCGCGATTGCTGCTCGTTCCCACCAGCTTGAGTTTCACCCAGTGATTGTTGTTGCTCAAATCGTTGCGATAAAAATGCGGCGGCGCTTGAATGGCTGGGCGAAGAACATTGGGGACGAACAAGTCAATATCGCCGTCGTTATCGTAGTCGCCGCCGGTGGCGCCCCAACTCGGCGCGATGTCGGTGGTGAATGGCGCAGTAAGAATGCGGGAGAAAGTGCCGTTGCCGTTATTTTGATAAAATTTGTTGGCTGCGCCGTTGTTGTTGTCTTCTGCCAAGAAAACATCCAAGTCACCGTCGTTGTCGAAATCGCCCCACACTTGTGCCAAAGAAAGGCCAGCATCGGTCGCAATCGCTCCGCTCGTGATGGAGGTATATGTCCCGCCGTCATTGCGATAAAAAAAATTCCGCAGTCCGCTATTCACGCCGCCCCAATAGTTGGTGACATAACCGTCGAGATCGCCGTCATTATCATAATCGATCCAATTCCACACTTGCCCGTCGGCGAGATCGGTGCCAATGGGCGCCTCGTTGATGCGCTCGAACGTGGCCGCGCCGGTTTGCTTGAGTTGATTGCGATACAAATAATCACGGGCGCGTGTCCCGTTCGCCGGCCCGCTGCCAATGAACAAATCCTGATCGCCGTCTTGATCAAAGTCCGACCACGTTGGAACGGTGTAAGGCGCTAGTCCCGTCACGACAGGGCTGTTCGTGATGCGCTCGAACGTGCCGTCGCCTTTGTTGCGAAAGAGAAAATTGGGCAACGACGTGCCGAGCGCGCCTGCGGCATGCGCGATGACCAAATCCACATGACGATCGTTGTCAAAATCCGCCCAAGCACAGCCCCATCCCGCCAAGTTAGAACTGGCAAGACCCAACGCGCTGACCGTCACATTGACGAACGTGCCGTTGCCTTGATTGCGATGCAGCACGGAACTGAAGCCGACCGTGAACACATCGAGATCGCCGTCATTGTCGTAATCCGCCCAACTATTGCCGATGGAATTGATCGTCGTGAGACTGCCGGCGTTGACGCGCGGAAAGCTGCCGTTGCCGTTGTTGCGATAAAGATAGTTGCCGATGGAACGATTGCTCGTGAACAAATCGAGATCGCCGTCGCCCTCATAATCGATCCAACTCGCGCCCGAAGCATCTCGCACGTCGGTGGCAATTGTTCCGATGGTGATTTTGGTGAAAGGCTGGGCGTTTAGCATGGCAGGCCGCGTAAACAAAATAACGGCGGCGCAGATGAAGCTTTTACCGTGCGGTAGAAAAATTTTGCGTATGAGCATATTGTACTCCTGTGCGTTCGGCAGTTAATCATTTGACAATCGACATGGCTTTTTTGGCGACAAATGGAGAGGCGAGTGCGTGCAGCGGCACGGCTTGCAGTTCATAAAAATAAACGCCGCTCGCGAGATTTTGCGCTGCGAAATTAATTTCGTGCAGACCGGCGAATTTCTGTTGGCCGCGCAACAACTCGGCGACGACGCGGCCAGTCATATCAAAAACCGTGAGCGTAACTCGACTCGCAACCGGCAGCGCAAAAGCAATGCGTGTTTCGGGGTTACCCGGCGCTCCATTCGCGGAAAATGGATTGGGATAATTCTGCTCCAGGCCGAAATCTTGCGGCGGCGAAACCGCGCCCTCATGAACGCCGGTGGGATTGGCGCCTTCCATAACGATAAGAAACTGATTTGAAGGAACATTCTTCAAGACATCAATCGCGCCGGAAGGCCATTCGATTTTGAGCGAATCGACGGTCATTGCGTTGCCCAAGCCAAAGTGCAAATGCAAATTCTGGTTATTATAGCCGGATTGCGGAACGATCTCCTGCATTTGCCAACGCGCCGCGCCGTTGATCGTCGCCTTGACGCGCACCTTCGCACCGATGCCGGTGCGGTTTGAAATCGTGCCCGCGCATTTGAGCGCGAGCCAGCGATTGCCATTGCCCTCGTTGCGATACAAAAGATTGCGCTGATTCAACCGATTCGCGGCAAACAAATCCAAATCGCCGTCGCGATCATAATCCGCCCAATTGCAGCCAAAGGAATTGGCGATATCATTCACCGCCTCGCCCGCGGTGATTTTGGTGAAGGTGTAATTCGGCGGTCCGCTGTTTTCATAAAGAAAATTTCGGCCCGAGCCGCCCGCAGCAATATCGTTGGCCACGTACAGGTCGAGATCGCCGTCGTTGTCATAATCGCCCCACGCGCTGCCGACCGAGCTGCCGCCGTCGTTGGCAACGATGCTGCTCGCGACCGGCGTCAAAATGTAATTCGGCGCGCCGCTGTTTTGATACAGCATATTATTCTGGTTCAAAAAATTGGCGACGAACAAATCGAGATCGCCGTCGTTGTCGTAATCGCCCCAGCTTGCGCCCAATGTGCTGCGGCCATCATTCAAAGTCATAAGTGTAAACGCGCCGCGTCCGGAGTTGGTAAGCAGATAATCGTTCTCGTTCGCACCGTTGCCGACAAAAAGATCCGGCGCGCGATCGTTGTTGTAATCCGCCCATGCGCGACAATCGAATTGCCGTTGTTCGCGAGCACAAGACCGGTGTCGATTTTCGTGAGATTAAAATTTGGCGCGCCGTCGTTGCGATAAAAGAAATGGCGCGCGCCAAAGTTGACCACGAACAAATCGAGATCGCCGTCGTTGTCCACGTCCACCCAACTGCTGCTGTTGGAACTGGCCACGTCGGTGACCGGATTCCCTGTCGTGATTTTCGTGAAAACCGTGTCGTCGCTGCCGAGATACAAAAAATTTTTGAAGTTGAAACGGTTCGTCACGAATGCGTCGAGCTTGCCATCGTGATTGAAGTCGGCCCAGACGCTGCCAATAGACGTGCCGCCGTCATTCACCAGGGCGCCGGTTTGCACTTTGATGAAGCCGCCTCTTTTGTCATTGAGATACAGTGAATTGTTCTGGCTCGCGTCATTGCCGTGCGCCACAAACAATTCGAGATACCCGTCGTTATTCACATCGATCCAACTCCCTCCACCGCTGTTGAACACGTCGTTGACCACCGGATTATTCGCGTCGGTGATTTTTGTCAAAGTTTGACTGAAGCTTTGAATGGCGGAAAAGCAAATGATCGTAAGCGAGACTGTAAAGAATTTTGTGCTCATAAGTTTCACTGAGTTTGAGAGTTTGAAGTTTTGGCATTCGCGTTAGCAAAAACCCCTCAACGGTATTTCGTGGCTTCCTGGCGAATCAACTCATAAATTTTCCCGCCCGGATAAACCGTCGCTTTGTTGAAGATGTTCGTGAAAATGAGCAGCCCCAATTTGTTTGTGGCGTCGATGCTCAAATTTGAAGACGCGCCGATGAAGCTGCCGTTGTGTCCCATGTAGCCGTTGCCCATGTTCCACCAGATCAAGCCGACGCCCGGATTGGGCACGTGGATTTTGAGCATTTCGTTGATCGTGGCGGTCTGCAAAATTCTTTTGCCGTTATATTCACCGCCGTTCAAGCAGGCTATGGCAAAATGTGAAAACTCTTTGATCGAGCTGCGCATCGTCGTTACCGGATAAAACTTGACGCTGTAATGGCCGGTGGGCGCCATTGCCGAAGTGTAAATCCCGGCCAACCGGTCGGAGGCAACGTCGCGCAATCTGAAGCCCGAGTCGTTCATCTCCAGCGGCGCGAAAATATTTTTCCGGCAATATTCACCGAAATCATCGCCGGTGATGGCTTCGACGAGGTACCCCAGCAGCGAACCGCCGACGTTCGAGTATTCAAACACGGTTCCGGGACGGGTGTTCTTCCACATCGCGGCAACGTATTCGGTTCCGCCCGGCACGAGGTATTCTCGCAGCCACGGGCCGAGCGCCGGCGCGGTGTCGTTGGGATAGGTTCGATAAAAATTGGGATCTTCGCCGTTCGGCCAGGCAATGCCGGAGCGATGCGTGAGCAAGTGCCGCGTCGTGATCAAATCATCGGGAAAGCGTGGGTTGCGAATTTTGAAGGGCAGATATTCATTGAGGTCTTTATCCAAATCGAGCTGCCCCTTTTCCCAGAGCTGCATGATCGCCGTTGCCGTAACGGTTTTTGAAATCGACGCGAGTACATAGATCGTTTCCGCGATCGGGGCCTTTTTATCAGTGCCATCGCTGAAGCCGTAAAAATTCTGCCAAACAATTTTGTCGCCCTTGATGATACACGCGGCCAGCGAAGGCAGGCCGTCTTTGCTCATTTCCGCCTGGATAGCGGCATCGAGCGCGGAAGTTTCATTTTGCTGCGGCGGATTGACGGCAGCTTTTTCGCCGCAAGCAAACAGCCACAGCGCGAAACCGATGAGCGCCAAACGCACGTACTTGTTCTTCATTGTTCGTTGCCTTTGTTCGAGCAATAAAGCTCAACGGTGTTTTGCGGCTTCTTGCCGAAGCAATTCATAAATTTTTCCGCCCGGATGAACCGTGGTTTTCCGAATGAGATTCGTGAAGATGAGCAGCCCCAATTTATTCGATGGGTCGAGGCTCAAACTCGCAGTCACGCCGAGAAGACCGCCGGTGTGACCCATGTAGCCATTGCCAAAATTTCGCCAGATCAATCCGTAACCCGCTTCGGGCACGTGCATGCGAAGCATTTCATCGATCGTGGCTGCTTGCAAAATTCTTTTGCCATTAAATGCACCGCCGTTCAAATACGCCATCACAAAATGTGAAAGTTCCTTTATCGAGCTGCGCAGCATGACCGCCGGATAATATCTGACGCTGTATTGCGCCGTAGTGGCCGTTGCCGTAGTGTGCAGCCCGGCCAATGGGCTGCCTGCAACATCGCGCAAACGGAAGCCCGAATTTTCCATCGCCAGCGGTGTAAAAATATTCTTGCGGCAGTAGTCTCCGAAATCAATACCGGAGATAACTTCAACAAGGTAGCCCAACAACGCGACGCCCGCGTTCGAGTTTTCAAACACGGTTCCCGGCGCGGCGTTCTTCCACATAGCGGCAACGTACTCTTCGCCGCCCGGCACGAGATATTCGCGCAGCCACGGCCCGAGCGCCGGCGCGGTGTCGTTGGGATAGGTTTGATAAAAGGCGGGATCTTCGCCGCTCGGATGCGCAAGGCTGGAACGATGCGTGAGCAAGTGTCGCGTCGTGATCGGATCATTGGGAAAGTGCGGATTGCGAATTTTAAAAGGCAAATACGCATTGAGATCTTGATCCAAATCGAGCAAGCCTTTTTCCCAAAGCTGCATGGCCGCGGTCGCCGTCACGGTTTTGGAGATCGAAGCGAGCAGGTATGCGGTGGCTTCGGTCGGTGCCTGCTTGGCATCGGCGTCGCTGAAGCCATAAAAATTTTGCCAAACGATTTTATCGTCTTTGATGATGCATGCGGCCAGCGAAGGCAGGCCGTCCTTGCTCATTTCTGCTTGAATGGCTTGATCGAGCGCGGAAGGTTCATTTTGTTGCGGCGGATTGACGGCGGCTTTTTCGCCGCAGGCAAACACCCACAGCGCAAGAATGATCGGCGCAAAAGAAGTTTTCATAAGAGTATGATTATGAGAAAGAGTACAAGCATCCAGAATCAAGCATCCAGGCTTATTTGACTAATGACATGGCCTTCTTCGCCACAAATGCCGGCGTCGCGCCTTGCAGCGGCGTGGCTTCGAGACGATAGAAATAAACTCCGCTCGCCAAATCGCGTCCGGAAAAATTCACGCGATGATTTCCCGCAGCCATTTCTTGTTGATTCACCAACGCAGCGACCTCGCGGCCATTCACATCATAAACTTTCAACGTGACGCGGCTCGCCACCGGCAAGTCGAATGCGATGCTGGTCGAGGGATTGAATGGATTCGGATAATTTTGCTGCAAGCGGAAAGTGGCGGGCAAGGAAGCCGGAGGTTGATCATCAACATGAGTCGGCGAGCTGTAATCACCGACAAGCATGCCGCGGCCGAGCGTGCCGACGGCAACGCGGCCATCGGACACACGCGCGACAACGTGCTCCACCACAACGTGGCCGATGATGTCCGTCGCTTCTTGCTCCCAAAGCGTATTCGCGCCGTTCAATGCGGCGGTTGAAAATAGTCCCACACTGGTGGCAACGAAATAAACCGTGCGATTCTCTCCCAATTCGTTCAACGGCAGAATGGCAGCCGCGCGCAGCGACGGCCCCGGTTCCGCGCTCGTGCCAGTGAGATTGCCTTCGATGGCCGTGTAATTTTGCCCGCCATCGTTTGAATGATAAAGCCCAACAATGTTGTAATTGGAAAACACCACGAGAATCTCGTTCGCATTCAGCGGATTGACGGCGATACTATGCACGTAAGTATTCGCGGCTTGATTGGGCACCGAGATTTCCTGCAAACCTGAAGCCGCCGTGTGCGCATTCTCCCAGCGATAGATGCGCGGCGCAACGCCGCTGCGGGAAGCGCCAAAATACAAAACATGTTGGGGATTCTGCTGCGACATCGCCATCGCCGTAACGGAATAATTGCTCGGCGCGGCGATCTGCGTGAGCGCCGTCCACGTGTTGCTCGGGTTCGTGCCTTCGATGTTCGTGTTGCGATAAATCACGTTACCAACTGGAAACAGCATCACGCGTTCATCCGCCGGATCGACCGCGTACTGGTGAATGAAGCGCCGGCCTTGCGTGCTGTTGAGCGGCGGCACGCCGATGAAAACCGGACCGCCGATGCCGGTGCGATTAGGCGAGGTATAATTGTGCCGCAGCACCGCGCCAAAATTGAGAGAAGAGTAAGCAAAGCGTTCGCCGAGATAGCAGTAAGAGCCGTCGCCGCCGACGATATTTTGCACGTCCGGCGTTGGCGCGCCCACGGCAGTCTTTGCCGACAGCGCGTAGAGAATGCCGTCATCCTGCGCGCCGCCGATAATTTGCTCATCATCTGCACGCGCCGAAATCGCAACGGCATAAAATTGCGAGCTGATGTAGCCGCGATTCTTATTCTCCCACACCACGTGTGTGGCAGTCACGTTGCGCGTGACGAAGACGCCGCCGTCATTCGCAGACCAGAGCACGTTCGGCTGCGAAGAATGAAACGCCAAATTTTGCTGATCGACATAATGATTGGCATAAACACCGCCGCTGTTGGGGTTGGCATAACCGCCGATGTGCGTTTGATTGCGCGCACCGCTCGGCGGCGAGGCGAAGCCGTTGTTCGAGCGGAATAACGTTGTGCCGCCGATGATCACAAAATTTTCGTCGTCCGGTTTTACCGCGAGCACCATACAGAAATTGAACCACGCATGAATTGCTGCGCCTAATTCGGGCGCGCCACTGTAACGCGGCAAATTCGCGCTGCGATCTTCAGACGCGCCGGTGGCCGAATTGATTTTATGAAACCGCATGTCTTCACGGCCATCGCTCAAAGTTTGGCCGGTGAAAGTGAGCACGTAAACGATGTCGGGATTCGAAGGCGCAACAGCAAGCAAGCTGCGGTGATGCGTGTTGGGAAAAGTAGCGGGCGTGATGTTCATCCACGTCACGCCGTCGTCATGAGATTTGTAAACGCCCGGCAAATTGGTTCGCTGGGCTGCGCCCTGCGTTTGATGCGACAAGGTTGCGACCACCACACCATTCGATCCGACTGCAACATCGCTCCAAGCATGTTGCGCCACTCCGCCCAACACCAGCGGAAATGAATCTCCGCCATCTACCGAGCGATAAATGCCGCTCGCATTGTTCGCGACGAACACCGTGCCTGTAGTCGGGCTGATGGCAAGGCGATGCACATAATCGAACGCAGAATTGAAAACCGTCGGATCGGGATCTTTCGTGCCCGGCAAAAGTTGCCACGTTTCGCCGTTGTCAGTGGATTTGAAAATGCCCGCGCCCATGTACGGCGCCCAAAAGCCGCGATCACTCGAAGTTGTGCCGCCGCGCAATTCGCCGCCGGCAAAGTACCACGTGTGCGTTTGCCCGGGCCGTGGATCTTGCGCGATGGTGGTCACGGCGAACGAAACACCCGGCGTGGTTTTGAGCGACCAGCTCGTGCCGCCGTCGGTTGATTTCCACACGCCGCTGCTCACGCCGCCGGCGATGATCGTTTGCGGATCGTTGCTATCCACGGCCAAGCCGCGCGTGCGCCCGGCGCGATTGTTCGGCCCGGCCGGAGCCCAATTGAACAATGAAGCATTGCTGCTCTTCGAGAGCGCGTGTGCGCGTTTTGGCAATGTAGCCGCAAACTCCAACTCGCGGCTGCGAATGCCCGGTGGAATCATGCCGGTGGCGGGATCAATAAAGGTTTGGGACAACTCTGCAAGTCCGAGCGGAGAGCGTTTCCCCTTTTCACTGCGGCTTGCGACAACGCGCTCCGATAACGCCAGATCCCTTTTGCCATGCAACAACATGACTCCAATGACAGCGAACAATATGAAAGCAGGGGCAACAATTGCGATGATACGAGAGCGGGTCAATCTCATAACAGGTACTCTGATTGGGTAAACGATTCGCGGCCTCAAGATTTATCGCACGAAAGTCATCTTCTTCATCTCTACAAAACCACCGGCCTCGATCCGATACAAATACTCACCCGAAGCGACTATTTGTCCGTGATCATCACGGCCGTCCCATGCAACGGCATGCGCACCAGCGGACGCACTGCTATCCAATAGCGTCCGCACCAACTGACCTGATATGTTGTAAATGGTTAAGCTTACTCTGCCATGTGACGGTAACTGAAAGCGGATGATAGTGCCCGGATTAAAAGGATTGGGATAATTTTGCAGCAGCGCGAAACCTTGCGGCATGCTCTCTCGCTCTGATACTGCTGTTACGGATAAAGAGCCAAAGGTCACGCTATTCGGCGCGCGCATACCGCCGCTGTTAGCGAAAATGCCGAGCACACGGCCCAAACGATCGTAACGATTGATCGTGTTACGCGACCAATCGCAAAGATAAAGCGAGCTGTCGGGACCGAAGACAAAGCCTTCAGTGTTCTGCATGCCAGTGATGAAATTCGATTTGAAGCGGCCGGTTTGTCCATCAAACCGAAGCACGGAACCTAAAGTCCAATCGACTACAAAGAGATCACCGCCCTCGCCAAACCACAAATTCACTGCGCCGCGCAAACGCCCCGTTTCTGTGAAGACGCCGAGAAATTTGCCGTTCGCGTCGAACTTGCGCACGTCCGCAGAGCCAAAGCTTGCCACATAAAAATTACTGGCAGCATCCCACGCGTGACCGCTGCCTTGATTGAGATCGGTCTCCGTAAACTCATCGACGAAAACTCCAGTGGAAAAATTGAAGCGCGCGACTTTCCTCTTTATCTGCCCCCATTGGCTGATATAAAGCAGGCTATCCGGTCCCAACGTCATCTTGGTAGGATTGTCGAGATCATACCCGGAAGTGAAGTTGCCGAGGAAATTGCCGGTATAGCGATCAAATTTCAGAATGTGCCGGTTGCCGCGCCCGCTCACCAACAAGTGGCCGTCTAATCCGAACAAAACTTCCTGCGTTGCGTTCAAGCCGCCGGCATTGGGCTTCACGAAATCGCCAAGATATGCGCCGGTATGGCCATCGTAACGTTTCACGGAGTTGGTGTTGCGGCTGCTAACGAACAAATCGCCTTGCGGCGCCTGTGCTTGCAAAACATTAACACTCGCAGCCATCATGCAAAGCGCGGCCAATAGCATCGGCCATGACTTGATGTTCTGGTTACATAACCGGGAAATTTTAAGACCGTAAAACTTTGACGCTCGTTTCATGGCAAACACCTCGAAGTTGGTTTGATAATGCAATGGAGATATAAAAATCTATTGTGACCGTTATTGAAGAGACGAAGTATTTCGGTAAGTGATCATACCCAAAAGTGGGTATTTGAGAAGGAGGAATGAATGCGGGGCAATTCAGGCAATTGACACAATAGTCGAGCTTCAAAGCCAATGCTCAACAGAGAAATTGCTGCTCACGTTGAAGGATCAAATACAAATCTGATACTTGAGAACTGCATATCCTTTCGATAGATCGAGATCGCCATCGTTGTCAAGATCCGCGGCGCGCACGTCCATGCTCGGCCCGCGCGCGCCGTTGTTCGGCAAATTCGCGGAAGCGTCATCATAAAGTTGTGCGCCTGCGTTCCGGCACAAGGATAACGCAAGCAGCACGGAAATAAAAACGGGTGAGCGCATAAATTTTTATTCAGATTTGATTTGGTAAAGTCCCATCGCTTCACTCCGAATGATGGCAAGTCAGGTGCACGGCACTGATGTTCTGTACCAAAAACAGACGAGAGTTTAAGGCAAGTGTTCATACCCCCAAATGGGTATTTCATGTGCGGCGGGGGAAAAGGCGAAACTCGGCGGCTTCTGCGTCAATCGGTGGCCAAGCTTTTCCACCGAAACAAACTGCGGTTACCGGGTTTCGCCAAAAACTTTTCAAAATCTCGGCGTGACGTTGGCTCACTCGTCCGCATGCTGCCTATTTCACATCTTGCGGCGGAGGGCTTTGCCAGAGCACGTTCATGATAAGCCACTTGCCCTCTTTCTTCGCGAGGTGCATGTAGTCGATGCCCCAATGCGCGCGCAGCTTGACCGTCGCGGTTTGATCCACGATTTCATAAATCACCACTTCTTTGAGCGCGGTTTTGGGATCGACGCGACCCTTCTTGTTCCAATTCTTGGCCACCTCCACCAATTGCTCGAAACTCATACGGCTTTCTGAATACGTTCCGCCGTCTTTTTCGCGCCAATAGCCCACTTTAGCCAGTTCGCGCGAAACGCTGCGTTCGATGCGATCCGGCTGCACTTCGTAAATACCTTCGACATAATCCAGCACCGCTTGGCGCACGGCTTCGTGATCATCGCTTTGTTGAGCCGTCGTAACGCTCGTCAAAGTGAAGCAAAGCACCGCGAGAGTAAGAATTGTTTTCAATTTCATCGCCGCTTCCTCTTTGGTTTGATTCAAAGCTACTTTAATGCTGTTCAAGATTTTTCTGCCATACATTTTCCTGTCATGAGATTTCCTATGCTCCGGCAATCTTCACATGCGCCAACACCCATTCGTAGATTTTCTCATACAGCCCTGGCGCGCGGCGTTGCCAGCGGTAATATCGCACGGGCCAATCTTCGCCTGCACCGCGCATGCCGCCCGGAATCGTCATGCCGTGATCGGCTTCGGGCAGCACGAGAATTTTGAAATCTTGATTGCCCGCTGCTTTGAGCAAGACTTCGAGCTTGGCAACGCCCGCAGCCGCTCGCGCTGCGCTGAAGCCTCGGCTTTCAGCTTGCGCTCTTTTTCCGCCTGCAATTCCTGATAGTTTTTGATGGCGAAATAAAGCACGCTCCACGCCATCAGCACAAAAGAATGATAGAGGCTGCCGTAAAAAATGCGCGTGATTTTTACCGGCTCGCTGCGCAGCCAGGCTTCATACCAAAACATGGCGAGATTGTGTCCCGCAGTCCAAATCAGCGCGAGCGCATAAGAACAGATCGCGCTGATGATGATGAGAGAAAGCAAATCGGCTCGGCGCCGGCGCAGA
>SZPB01000183.1 GCA_030263535.1 Cytophagia bacterium CHB2 | reverse complement strand
GATGAATCCCGAAACCGCGCACGAGGATGTCATGAGCCTCGCACCGGGCACAGCAACCGTGTACGACGTTCCCCTGCAACTCAACAAACTGCGCAACGATGTCACCTTCTACCCCGTGCCATTCGACGAGCTGGTCGTGCCGGTGTGCCCGGTGTCGAAATTACGCAAGCTCGTGCGGAATATGATCTATGACGGCGTGCTGGCGTATTTGCTCGACATCGACATGGCCGAAGTCGAGCGCGCGCTGCAAAAACAATTCAAGGGCAAAGCCAAAGCCGCGGCTATGAACTGGGAAGCCGCGAAAGCGGGTTATGAATTTGCGCAGAAAAATTTCACCAAGGAACTTCCTTACCGCGTCGAACGCATGAATGAAACCGCGGGCAAAATCGTTATGGACGGCAACGCGGCAGCAGCGTTGGGCTGCATGTTCGCCGGCGTCACGGTGGCAACCTGGTATCCCATCACGCCTTCATCATCATTATGTGAATCCTTGATCGAATTCATGAAGCCGCATCGCCTGGACCCAGAGACGAAAAAAGCAACGTTCGCCATCGTACAGGCCGAAGACGAACTGGCCGCGATCGGCATGGCGATCGGCGCCGGTTGGGCGGGCGCACGCTCGATGACTTCAACGTCCGGCCCCGGCATTTCATTGATGGCCGAGTTCATTGGATTGGCCTACTACGCCGAGGTTCCCGTCGTCATTTTCGATATTCAACGCGTCGGACCCTCGACCGGCCTGCCGACCCGCACCATGCAGGGCGATATTTTATCCACCGCCGTATTGTCGCACGGCGACACGAAACACCTCATGCTGCTGCCCTCTTCGATCGCCGAGTGTTTCTCCATGGCAGTGACGGCCTTCTATCTGGCGGAAGAATTCCAAACGCCGGTGTTCGTGATGAGTGATCTCGATCTCGGCATGAATCTGTGGATGTCCGATCCGTTCGCATATCCCGAGGAACCGATCCATCGCGGTAAAGTGCTCAGCGCCGCTGATCTGGAGAAAGTGGCGGAGTTCGCGCGCTACAAAGATGTTGACGGCGATGGCATTCCCTACCGCACCCTGCCCGGCACCAAGCATGTGAAAGCGCCGTACTTCACCCGCGGCAGCGGACACAATGATCGTGCGCAATACAGCGAACGCCCGGAGGATTATCGTGCGAACATGGATCGTCTGGCGCATAAATTCGATACCGCCAGGCAACGCGTGCCCGCGCCCGTGCTCGAACGGAACCCAGGCAGCCGCATCGGCCTGATCGCCTACGGCACGAGTCACTGGGCAGCGCTCGAAGCGCTCGACGAGCTGCAGCAGCAACATCAAATCAAGGTCGATTATTTGCGCCTGCGTGCCTATCCGTTCAACGGCGAGGTGAAAGACTTCGTCGAACAACATGAGCGCGTTTACGTTGTCGATCAGAATCGTGACGGCCAGATGTACAGTTTGATGGCGATGGATTATGATGAAAGCATACACGCAAAATTGCGCAACATCCGTTGCTACGACGGCCTGCCGATACCGGCGCGCATTGTGGTCGAAGGCATTTTAAACGAGGAGAAAAACTGACATGGCGCATACACCTGAAAAACCGGCCCGTCCGGCCCCGGCAGCAAAAGTCAATCGTCTTGGCCTGGCGCGCGAGAGCTACCGCGGCGGCAAAACCACGTTGTGCGCGGGTTGCGGCCATAACGCCATTTCCGAGCGCATCATCGACGCGTTTTATGATATGGGCGTCGATCCTTATAACGTTGCAAAGTTTTCTGGCATCGGCTGTTCCAGCAAATCACCGGCCTACTTTCTAAATCCGTCACACGGCTTTAATGCCGTGCATGGCCGCATGCCCTCAGTGGCCACCGGCGCAGCTTTGGCAAACCACAATCTCATGATCATCGGCGTCAGCGGCGACGGCGATACCGCCTCGATCGGCATGGGTCAGTTCGTGCACCTCACCCGGCGAAATCTTTCTATGATTTACATCATCGAGGATAACGGTGTCTACGGCCTTACCAAAGGCCAGTTCTCTGCGACCGCGGATAAAGGCTCCAAACTCAAAACTGGTGTGGTCAATGATCTGCCTGCCATCGATATGTGTGCGATGGCCATCGAGTTGGGCGCCAGCTTCGTCGCGCGCGCGTTTTCTGGCGATAAGAGCCAGCTCACCACCATTCTCAAAGCTGCGATTTCACACCGCGGCATGGCTTTACTCGACATCATTTCGCCTTGCGTGACGTTCAATGACCATGAAGGCTCGACGAAAAGCTACGATTATGTGAAGGAACACGAAGAGAAACTCAGCGATCTCGGCTTTGTGCCGTTTTTTGATGACATCTCGGTGGATTATGCCCCGGGCACGACGCAGGAAGTTACGCTGCATGACGGCTCGCGTTTGTTGTTGAGCAAACTGCCCGCGGATTACAATCCTTCTCGCAAGATGGACGCGCAGCGTGTGCTTGCCAAGGCGCGTGAGCGCGAGGAGGTGCTGACCGGCATCTTGTACGTGAATCCCAAAGCAGATGACTTTATCAGCCTGCTTAACCTCGTCGACGAGCCGCTGGCCGTTTTGCCTGAAAGCCGCGTGCGCCCGAGCCGGGAAACGTTGCAGCGCATTATGGACGATTACACGTAACCGCAGCGCCTGTCAAAACAATTAGCCCGCAATTCGATATTGATTGCGGGCTTTTACATTTCAGCTTCAATCGACGCTTGTGCCAATGCTGCCAGCCTGCCAATGGCGCTTATATATTTTGATCGGCGCCTTACTTTTGCCCATCTTACAAACGCACGCCCGCTGCGATCAGCCTATCCCCGCGGAGTATAAAGCCTTGCGCCATGCCATGGGGCAAAAACGATACGACCTCGCCCACCAGAAACTCGATAGCCTGCTCCAGCAGAAAGAAATTTTTCCACGCGTTTTTCAGACGGCAGCTTTTCTGTACATCTATGAGAACAAAGCACAAGCCGGCGTGACTTTTTTTGAGCACATGCTGGCGGATTCGGCCTATCAAGAATACCGCGGTGAGGTTGCAGGCGCCCTGGCAACGCTATATCATTATCTCAAGGATAAACCTCAAAGCTTGAGGCATGCTGAAAACGCGTTGCGCTATGGTTGCCGGAATCTCGGGCCATATGATCTTTTCATAGAAATTTGCGATCGCGGGCAAGCCCTTAAATTTATAACACAACAACGCAACTTGCATCCACAAAATTGGCGTTTGAATTACGCCCAAGCCTATTGGCATCAGGTGAAAAATAACCACATTCAGGCTGAGAAAGATTTTTTTTCTTTGCTCTCAGGCAGTAAGGGGTGCTGGGAAATATACCTTGGCGTTACAAACAGCCTTAAACATCAGAATGAACTTGAAAAGGCATACAATGTACTAACACAAGGCGTTATCAATAGCCAGCGAATAAACGATGAAGAAGGCCTGGCACAGCTTTTTAATGCTTTATCCCAATTAGAACTCCACCGCGGTCATCTAAAAGAATCGCGATATTTTCGCGATGAAAGTTTAACGTTTGCAAAAAAAATCGGCAATGAAAAGTTGGAGTATTTACTGCACTTAAACTTGAGCCAGGAGCTTCTCAATCATTATCAATGGTCAAAAGCTCGGCAGCATCTTAACTTCGTCCGTGACATGGCACAAAAATTTTCAGACGCGCATAGCCTGCAAGTGGCGTTCTATCAATTGGGGAGACTGGAAAGGAATCTTGGTCACTGGCAAGCGTCCAGAAAGAATTTTTTGCGTGCTTCTGCCCTCGCCGATTCAATTGGCCAGCGTGAATATGCCCTGCAATTGCTATACAGCATTGCTGTGACGGATTTAAATGCAGGTCGCGTGCACCAAGCGCTGGAAAGATTCTTGCAAAACGAGGAGCAAGCAAAAAAAAATGGGATCGCCCTACACCGGCCAATTTATTTTCAAAACATCGGGAATGCCTACGAAGAGCTTGGCCAGTACCCGCAAGCGCTTGTCTATTATGACAGCGGCCTGGCGCATGCACGAAAAAGCAAAGAGCGAAGACGCTCTTTGAGTCTCAATATAGATCGCGGACGTGTGCTCATGCTATTGCAACGCCCGCAAGGGGCCTTTCATCTGTTTCAATCAGTTGCTGATACCGCATCGCAAGCGGGTTTCCTTGATCTCGAACTTGAAACCAAAATCAATTTAGGCGAGTTGTTGCGGCGTACCGGCCAATTCGCGGCTGCCGAAAGCCTTCTCACTCAAACACTGGCACGCTTGCAAGAATCGCCGAATTATCTTCACTACTTAAAAGCATTCACCCGATTAGCCGAAACCGTGCTGCAGGCCGGGGATCTTCAGCGCGCAGTTGCAATCTACCGCCGGGCATTAGCGGTTGTCGCCTCCAACACGCGAACGTCCAATTTGCAGCAGGCAACCTCATTAGCGATAGATGAACGTGCCATCTTTTTCGGGCTGAGCCGCGCGCTCTTGCGAGCCGGGGAAACCGCAGAAGCGCTTTGCCTGACGGAACAAGCTCGAGATCTTGTCGTGCAGCGTAGCCGCTGGCAAGCGCGCCAATTGAGCGAGAATCAGCCGGAACATTCGGCGCGTATTAAAGTGACCCGCTTAGATTCTTTGATAACATTGCAGCAATTGCGACTTGCTGTGGACAGCGTCGACGCTGAAACGCCTTTGTTGCGCGCGGAGTTGCAGCGCCTGGAATTGCAGCGCGAAAGCCTTGTGCAAGACCTTATGGTCAATCTTGCGGCGCCGCAGCCGGCATTTAATCAAGATGCGCTCGATCAATTCCGGCAGTCTTTAGGAAATCAGAAAGAGATTGCGATAAGTTTTTTCGTGGGTGACACGATCAGTTTGGCATTTTTGGTGGCAGCCGATACCGTCAAAGGCAAGGAGATTTCCGTTGGCCGCCGCGCCCTCGAACCGCTGCTGGCCAGAATTAATCCTGCTCTGCGTTTGCGCCTAAAAAACTCTTCTGGCTTAACACACACTGCCTTTGATACCTCGGCCGCGCATGAAGCTTACAATTTATTGTTGCGGGATTTTCTATTCGTGCGCAAGGAAAAAGCGCTGGCTCTCATTCCGGACGATGTTTTGCACGCCCTGCCTTTCGAAGTTTTGGTGACCGAGCCTGCGACGCAAACAGAGGTGCAACATCTAGTCAAAAGTCATGTGACGCGCTATGGCCTTTCTTTGCAGTCACTGCATCAGCCCGAGGCAAAACAGTTTGCCGTTAATTCCTTTCTGCTGATTGCAGACCCTCGACGCGGGCGTACTCTGGCAAGTGGGGTAGCAACACGGCGACGAGCGAACTCCTCCGCACTACCTGGCAGTAAAGCGGAGCTGGAGGCAATCACGCAAGCCGTGAAGGTTCAGCGCACGCTGGCGGGCACAGAGGCTACACGCGAAAACGTGTTGGCCGCTTTGCCGGACTGCGACTGGCTGCATATCGCCAGCCACGCGGCAAGCGAAGCGGGAGAGCCGCATTTTGCTGAGATTCTTCTGTCTGAGACGGAAGCAACCGAGGCGCACAATAAGATTTATGCCTTTGAAATTTTTCGCATGCACTTGCGCGCCAAAATCGCGATTTTGAGCGGTTGTGAAACGGCGCGCGGCCTTTTCTTAAACGGTGAGGGTTTCGAGGGATTCGTACAAGCGTTTCGCGCTGCCGGCACGCCCAGCGTGATCGCGAGTTTGTGGTCCGTGGATGATATGGTAACGGCAAAATTTTTTCAACGATACTATTACGCATTATCGCGCGGGAAAACCGCAGTGCAAGCCCTGCAAGCGGCCAAACTTGAAATCTTGTCGAACGAGGATAACAGTGTGTTGGATTGGGCAGGATTCTGTTATTACGGTTACGATTGGCAGGTCCAGTTGGAATCGCCGAACAACGCACACGGCTGGCTTATTCTAGGAATTTTGCTCGTAGCTTTGACCGGCGGGGGTTATATTTATTGGCGTCGCCGTACGAGGAGTTCGGTATAAATATCACAGCACGCTTGGCTAACCAAACCCTGATTCAAACAACAATCCCGACTGCTTCGCCCTAAGCCTGCATTCAACGGCGCGATCCCGCATCGTCCGAGGGCCCGCGTTCTTGAGCTGGCGTTCGCTTCACTCCAGAGACGTGTGACGAAATGGCTGTCCAAGCGCCGTTGCGCTTGATAAGCACGTTGGTGGATTGATAGGTCATTGCATAAGGGCCGGCCTCATCCTGCCCTTTGACTGTGCCCTCACCCGCCACGATGGCTGTGCCGTTCTCGAACACGTCCAATCTCTTGATGGAGAAAACCAAAGAATCATATTTGGGCTTGTTCTTGCTAATGTATTCAAGCTCGTCGTTCTTTGTCGACCAGTTGCCGGCGGCATCGATCCGGCAGAACTCCGGCGCAAGGATCGAATCGAGAAGCTTGACATCCTGCTCCGCATATGCTCTGGGCCAGAGAACCTCCTTAAGGTGCCGGAGGGTCGCTTCGTCTCGATCATTGCCCAAAACAACGACTGAAGCCAACAGAGCCAGAAGCACACCAAACGCAGCGACTCCGAGTCCAGACATAGCGTTCTTCCAAAAACATAACACTTGCGCGTCTGCCCAATAAAAAGCTTTACGGATCATGTTGCGCCACCCTTTCTTGAATAATTGTGCAACACAACTCTGGGTTATTTGTGGCACAATGGTAAGTAGATGTCCCTATATAATCAACTGAATTTTTGTAAGCGCTTCAGATTTTTAAGCTCTGCTGTTGATCTCAAAATATCTTTATCACATAAGCGCCGGAGTTTTCTCTCCGGCGCTTCATAAATTTAACCAACACTAATACCAACCACCACCATTGCCTGGCGGAGGCGGTGGCGGGGGTGGATCATCACCACTCTGTTGCGTAGAATTACCGCTATCGCTTGCCAAATTGGGAACATCTTGACTCTCGGGCGAAGTTGGCAAATTTGCGGAACAGGCGTGCAAAGACAACAACGCCAATAACACGAGTAAACGCATGACTGAACGCATAGTTTAAGCCTTTCTGATTGAAGTAGAATGATGCTTAACTGACAGCTATGCGGATCAGCCGGCCGACTGCGACGCAAATCATCACGCTTTTTCATATGGATGAGCAAGATCATAGTAGCTCCCGCATGCGGGCAAACCTGCATGCCAAGATTTTGGCGTGCCGGCAGCGAACCCACAACAGGGGATAGACTTATCAACCTTGCACAAGCAGTTGAAAAGGACGTGAACGAAATGAGTAGCGTCAGGAGATTTTCACTATGATGTAGTTTGCTTTTGAGCGATGAGAGCGCTATTTTACGCCTCCATCATCGTCTGATAAAGCGGTAGGGCCCAGGTAGTGAACTCTCCCCCTTTCTATCAGACAAGACCCAGATGTTATCGTTTTACTCACAAAATTTTTCAGGATGATCATCTTTCTGGAGGATCGTAGCAGCAAGGTGGTTGAGGTGTTAACCTTTATCCGTGGAAGGAAAAAACCATCGCGCAAAATCCTAAAGTAATCGATCCCGATTGGATTGCCTCACGCCGGCCAATCGTACACTATTACCTCAAAAAGAAATGGGGCCTTTCCGGAGCGGATTTAGAGGAAGTGACCCAGGAGACGATGTTCGAGGCCTTGAAGAGCTTTCACAATTATAAAGGGCTCAACAACGCTGAACCCGGAACATTTTTAATGGGAATTGCCAATAATGTGACGCAAACCTTCTTTCGTAAACGCGGCAGACACCAGCGCCGCAGTGCGCCGCTGAATTTCGCCGATAGTATTGGAACGGTTTTTCGTGATGAAGCCGAGGCCAGCGACCTTGCCCGGCATCTGCGTGCAAAAATTTCCAAACTCCCGAAAAATTATATCCAGGTTTTGGAGCTGATCTTCTACAAAGGCATGAAAGAAGGCGAAGCGGCCAAGCATCTCAACCTGCCGCCCGACAAAGTCTATAGCCTTAAATCCGATGCGCTGAAACGATTGCGCAAACTGTGTTTGAAAGACCCAATTTTTCGCTCGCTGTTTTATTTATGAATTCAACGATTTGCCAGAGGTGGTTATGTCTTGCGTTTATCATGATCAACCCGAAGTGATTGCCGCTTATGCCCGCCATGAGCTTCCCGAACAAGAACAAGAAAAATTCGAAGCCCACTATCTCGGTTGTGAAGACTGCAGCCGGGAACTTTTTTTGATAGAAAAAACCCGGCTCGCGATGAATCAGCACGGCGCTGTCATTTTCGCTCGAGCGCCCAAAGCCCTCTCATCGCTTTCCTTGACCGAAACCCTGCAAAAAATTCGTTACTGGTTTGGCAATGCGGCAGCCGCCTGGTTGCAAGAGAGTTGGCCGGCTCTGGCTGGCTATGCGCTTCTGGTTATTACTCTGGGCGTGGGCTACACCTGGTTATCGCACCAAGAGGCCAAGCGCGCCACAACAAACACAGCCGATGCGGGCACATCGCTCACAACTTCACCACATTCCACAAAAACTTTTGCTCTAAACCCGCCGGCATGGCCTGATGAACTTTACGCAAAACTTGCCCAACAATCGTCACCAGCAGAGTGGCAAGCGGCGCGACAATCGTATATCGACAAGGACTACAGACCTGCCGCGGAGCGGATCGAGCAATTGCTACAAAAAAATCCCGAGGCCAAACGCTTGCAACTTTTTTGGGGTGTCAGCTTGTTGCGCATCGGAGAGTTCACAGCAGCCAGCATGCAACTCGAAGACTTTGTCGCTCAATATCCGCAGGATTTGGCTGCCACCTGGTTTCTGTCTGAAGCCTACCTTGCACAAAATTCCCCGAACAAAGCCAAACCCCTGCTGCGCAAGCTTTACTCCTCGGGCGACTCCCTTTATGTCAAACTAGCTTCCAATCAACTCGAATCTTTATCTTCCGCGCAAAAACCTTGAATTCATGCTTCGCCTGCACCTGTGCGATTGACGCTCGCAGCGGAGTCTTGTGTTATTGAACCGTCGAAAACGATAAAAAGAATTTCACGCGAGAGGCGGATTTTGGGGAGCACGAAAAACGCCTGATGCGATTTCCGGCCTCGGGCGTTTTTCATGGCGCATTGCGCAAATCACAGTGACTTGCATTTGTATAAATTCCGGTGTCATAAAAATCGAGCTGTATGCCGCTAGACGCCGCAGGCTGAATTTTTAAAAGTCTATTTTCGTGCAAAACCCTACCCCGATTTTCAGACAAACTGAAAATCGAAGCTCTTCGAGCAGCTTTGAAAACTTCGCTCACAGAAGCAGAACGACCACAGCAAAAAAGCCTTTTCAGCGGGATTTCATTTCAGCGGGCGAAACACTTTCAGAATTGCAAGAATTTAGCAAATGAACCCAGAACAAAAAACCGCCCACAAAAATAGAAATCCCACAGAAAATTTAGCTTTTTGAGTTCAATTCAGTGGGATTTCCATTTCAGTGGACGAAAACTTCAAACGGCTAAATTCTTACTCAGAATTTTGCTCTAACTTTGAAAAGGTAATCACTTAAAATGCAATAAGCCGTTTTCATAAAATGCGAAAAACTGCTTGCATGTAAGTTTGGTGCGATTAAATTCTATCCACTTTAATCCCAAACAAAAGGCGTTTCATCATTTTGAATCTCGTAACGGTGGAGTCTATGGCGCGCAGCAAAAGCAAACAACGACGCATGCGTATGCAACGCAAGCAGCAACGAAGAGCCCGTAAGAAACGTCAAAAGGCTCAAAGAGCCGCAGCGCAGGCTTAGGAAGCCTTCCAGGCATTTCCATAAACCGCAAGTCAAACACGCGCCTGGCGCAAGAGCTTCTCAGTGCTTGTGACATACGCCAGGCGTGGCCGACTTTCATGATAATTATGGCGAATCCTTCATCAGGCATCCGACGCGAAGGATGAAATGATTTTCAAGAAACCGCCGCAAGCCGAACAATAGCCGGATATCTCCCAAGCATCAATCGTTTTATTAATCGCAGTGAAGAGAGAACCCTCACGTCTTTCATTTGCACTCGAAATTCTCCCACAACCGTTTTTCTGCACAAGCAATTCCTTTCCGCAGCGTTGCCCATTTGGCTCTGGCCAAAAACCTCTCTCATTTTCCAAAAAATTTCTTAAGAATTTTGCCGGGTGCCGGCATCACTAGTTACAGATCAGCGAGTTTAGTCTGCTGGTGAAGATGCGCGCGGCCATCTGCGCCTTTGCATTTTCACATTCGACTTGCTCAGTTCGGGTTTCTTACAAGCTGGCAGGATGCCTGACTGTAAAAGGAAAAGCCAGCATGGTTTTATTTTCAGGAGAATTGCGTTATGGCTATCACGATGCAAGGCGCGTGGACAATTAGCGTCAAAAGCAAAAACGCTTCGTTCCCGCAACGGTTTTTAATTCAAGGCAGTGACGGCGCTGACGGGATTTATCCCGGCGAGCCTGGCAGCCCGGCAGTGAACGTCACCGGCGCACAATGGTCCATCACCATTCAGCACAACCCTGACGGCCCGGTTTCGTGGCTGCCATCTGCCGAACGCGTGACCAACCCCGTGCTTTCCGGCAGTCAACTAACTTTCGACATTCAATCCAATGATTCCGGCGGCGATGACGATTACAATGATTTGGTGTTGTCGTGCTCGACCGCGGCCAATGACTCCGAGTTCGTGCTTTATGGCAATGTTCGCACGTATGAGGGATTCTGCTTTAATCCGTGCTTTCGCTTTCCGTGGCTGGTCATTGATACGGCGCAACACTTGCGCGAGTTGTTGAAATACCCGGCAGTGAGCAAAGTGATCGAGGCGCTTTATCCTGAGCGCGTCAAAATCATTCGCCGGCCCTTCCCGGAGCCTGATCCTGCGCCTTTCCGGCCCATCATGATTCCGCTCAGCGCCTTTACCGAAGAGAGCGGCGCGGTTTTCGAAAACATTCAAACCAATGCGCCTGCGGCTGTTGCAACCTCGATGAAATCCATAACCGCGTTTGCACGTTTGTCGCTGAGCGCCGGGGTATTTGATCGCGTATCTCCGCATGTGCGCGATCTTGCGAAATTGCTTGATCGTATTCGCTTCCATTGCTCCGTGAAGGATCAACCTGGCCTCTTGCTGCGGTTTTTGGAATATGATCGGACAGCGGATGAATTGGCGGGTGGAGCTTATTCCGGCGAGGGTGACCGGCAGGTTCTTGGCCTTACCGTAACGGACGAGCAAGGCAATTATATTTTTCGATTCACGCGCACACTGGCAGATATTGCTGAAGAAGTCAGTGACGTGCCGTCGGGAGGCGCGTTGGCAAATGAATTGCGGCCGGATATTCTCGTGCAGGTGGTTAACGGAACAACCGTCTTGTTCGAAACCGGCTTGCACACCAACATACCGAATCTCAAACGCATTGATCTCTGCATTCCGGAGAGCGTCATCAATCCCGGTCCAACCGCGTGCCAGGGCGGCCGTGCGATTCAAGCGATCGGCAACATTTTCACAATCTCGGGCGTGGGCAACACGCTCGATGCCGAGGGCCGCATCACAGCAACGCATTCATCCGGGCCGCAAATCACGCGCGGCGCTTGGGCTGGCAGATTGGATCTGTTCGCCTGCTTCACCGATCAACCCGCGGTGAAATACTACACCATTCGTTTTCGCAAACCCGGTTCGGGATGGTCGTTCGTGCAGGAAGAATACAAGCACGTGTTCATTCCATTTATTGGCGATCCCGGCCACCCGGCGCACAAAGTCGGGCCATTCACACGCACACTGACGATCGACGGCGTGACTGATCCCAATGCGCCCGCTTATAATAACATCGAATCAGATTCGCAATGGCTGGCCACGCACCGGCTGCGCAAAGTGAAACTGTCAAGCAGTGTTTATGCCGATCAACTTTATTTGACGGATCATGCCGGCCCGGTGGAATTCAAAATCGAGGGCTATGACGCCAGCGGCAACAAAGTTGCCGGCGCGGAAGATACGATCACACTTTATCTCGACAATCGACCGGTCACTGGCGACATTGACACGATTGCACTCGGCGCAATCGCGCCCGGCGAATGCGGGTTGTTCGAACTGCCGTCAGCAAACGCGGCGTTAACCATTCGTTTCAAAGCAGATCATCCCGGCGGCTTTACGCAACGCTATTATCTCGACGTGCGGCGCGGCTCCAACACCGCCGTCGCGGTCAGCGATACGGCGACGCCGGTTCAGCCGCTTGATCTGGTTTACAACGAAGCAACTCATGGCAACTTTTTCTTCGGCACGTTCAATGGCGTGGCGCCGGATAGCGACAACTATGTGCTGGCTGAATTGCAAGCTGATAGCGGCGCCTGGTTGCCCTCCGACAAGAATTTCTGCGCCTTCGCGTTCGAGCTGTGGGGCGTGCGCCGCGCCACGGATGGTTACCATCTGAATGGCGCGCATCGACTCGATCAGGAATTGATCGGGATCAGCTTCACGCCTCCGGCAGCTTGAACAGCATGAGAGTAATGACCATGGATTTCTACTGGCTGTTACTTGCCACGCTGAGCGCCTG
>SZPB01000182.1 GCA_030263535.1 Cytophagia bacterium CHB2 | reverse complement strand
TTGAGCATGCAGCCTCCTTCCGAGTTGTGTGCAGCCGGACATGGGCGTCACGGCCTTGATTCATGCCCCAATGCGCCGAGTCCAAGTCCGGCCTCACATACGCCAGCTTGGCTTCACTCAGGTTCGTGTGAGTTTAGGACTTTTTTTACGGCATGCAAGCGAATTTTCAAATCTTGCATTTCTCCCAGAAATTCTCGACCATTTCGAACTTTAAAGTTCCGCGAGGACTTGACCGCTGCCTTTGCTGTTGTATGAGAGAGTTAGACATTAACGCAGGCTGAGCTTGTCGAAGCCTGAGTCTGCCGAAGCCCAATTCAGAGCAACGAGCATACCGCATTTGCGTCTTTGGCCGTAACGAACAAAATTTTTCAAGGATTTTAGTATGAAGCTTGGTTACATCGAATATATGGATTGCGCGCACTTTTTGCCGGGTCATGCCAAGTGCGGCACGAATCATGGCCACACGTACAAAATCGAGGTCATTATCAGCGGCGAAAACAAAACTGGCATGATACTCGACTTTGGCGACATGAAAACTATTATCCGCAAGATTCTCGCCGACTATGATCACAAATCGTTGAATGATTTTTTGGAATACCCTTCGGTGGAAAATATTTGCGAAATGTTGGCCCGGCGTTTTCGTGAGCAGTGGGAGTATCCGTTCACGATTCGTGTGTGGGAGGGAGAGGGGAAGTGGGCGGAGCTAGAGGCTTAGGATTTCATTTGCCGCGAGGATCTGCTGATACCCAACTTATTCATTTTATAATGCAACGTCTGCACCGGAATGCGCAATTGCCGGGCGGCTTGCGATTGGCTCCACGCGTTTGCCTCCAGCGCTTGCCGAATGAGCTGAGTTTCATAAGCGGCAAGATGTTCCGGTAACGCGAGATCATCATTCAGCGCTGTAACAACGGCGGTTTGCTTCAATTGTTTTTTGAGATCGGCAGGCAAGATTTTTTCATCCAATACTTTTGTGTCCGGCGCGGCTAACGTCACCAACCGCTCGACGACGTTTTCGAGCTGCCTAACATTTCCCTCCCAGCGCAAGTATTTGAATCCCTCGAGCAAGCGCGCATGGAATAACTCCGCCTGCTTTTGCTGTTGTCGCGCAAATTCTTTCAAAAAATGATTCGCCAGCAAAGGAATATCTTCGCGACGTTCGGCCAGCGCCGGAACTGCAATCGGGTAGACGTGAAGCCGGTAATACAAATCCTCACGAAATTGGCCTTTCTCCACCAACTCGCGCAACGCGTGGCTTGAAGCCGAGATGATGCGCACGTCGATCTTGTGGGTTTTATTCCCGCCGAGCGGGCGAAGCTCATTTTGCACCAGCACGCGCATGAGCTTGGCCTGCATCTCCAGCGGCAGATTGGCAATTTCATCCATGAACAGCGTGCCGCCATTGGCCTCGTCGAACAGGCCTTTGCGCTCGTGCATAGCGCCGGTGAATGCGCCCTTCACGTGTCCGAACAGCTCGCTCTCGATCAAATTCGCCGGAATCGCGCCACAATCAATCGCGATGAAGGGATGATTATGCCTTTTGCCAAATTGATGAATTGCGCGCGCCACTAATTCCTTGCCCGTGCCGGTTTGGCCTTCCAACAAAACACGCACCTCGCAACGCGCCGCGGCCTCCACCGCTTGCAACAATTCGACGAATCTCGAACACTTGCCCAGGAGTCCTGCTTGTTCATACTTCACCAGTAATGCTGTTTCGGGCAAGGGCGTGCTAAAATACTCGGCGATTTTCTGCACGTTGCGCAAATATGGGGCGGCAATGACGGCAAACTTGTCAAGATAGGCGAGATCTTCTTCATTGAATCCGGCATTTGAAATCTTATTCAACAGGATCAACGTGCCGATGAACGCGCCTTCGCTGCGTAGCGGCACTCCAATAACCGATTTGATCGCAACCTCGCCCCAAGCCGTGCGGCTGAAGCGTGCATCCCGTGCCACATCCTCGCTCAACAACGGCTGTTGCTGCTGCATGATCCATCCGCTCAATTGGTTCTGCGCGGTTTTGAAGCGACGATCATCGTTGGCGCGGCCTTCGCGCATCACGGTTTTTACGGTCTCGCGCGTGCGCGGATTGATCATGAGGAGCAATGCCGTTTCGCCCTGCAGCAAGCTCGCCGCCTGCTGCGCCGTTACGCGCAGAATCTCGTGAAAATCATTTTGTTCATGAAGCAGGCAGGCAAGATCGACGAGGCGTTCCCATTTCTCTTCAGCGACTTTCATGCCAGTGAAGGTAAGAATTTCAGCAAGAAAGTCAAATGCCGGCTTCCTTCCTGGCAAACCTGTGCGGTGTTGCATTTTGCCGGGTTTGTTGTATATTTGGAAGTGCTCAATCAAGGAAGATGGGAAGAGAAGGATTGCCTGAAGTTTACGCCGAGCATTGTTATGACGAGGACGAAACGAAACTCCGGTTGAATTATTGCAGACGACTTTGAAATTCTGAGGCACAGCATGACGAAAATCGAGGCCAAAAAATTTCGCAAACGTTGGCAAATGGTCAATGCCGCGGAACGCGAAGAATTGCGCAAGACTCCACCCGAAGTGAAATTCCGCCAGCTCGAGGCCCTAATGGCCTCTGTGGATCAATTGGGATGGGCTGATGCGCTTGCAGCAGAGGAAGAGAGTGTACGTGCACGCTGGCAGAAATTGAAAGCAGCGTATCAAACGCGTAAGAAATAAAAAGCGGATCAGCCCCGCCCCTCTGATCCGCTTGCGAAGATTGCAGCCGTAGAAACAAGCACCTTGCCCTACGCGCCTGGCCCTCTCACTTGATCAATGTCATCTTCTTCGTATCCACATATCCGCCGGCATTCATGCGCAGAAAATAAGTGCCGCTGGGCGCAGATAGGTTGCGGCTGTCTTTTCCATCCCACACCTGGAAATATGAACCCGGCCCGTAACTGCGATCCACCAGCGTGCGCACCTCGCGGCCCAGCGTGTCGAGCACCTTGAGGTTCACATACGAAGCCTTTGCCACTTCAAAGCGAATCGTCGTGGAGGGATTAAAAGGGTTGGGATAGTTTTGCAGCAATTCAAAAGATGCCGGCGCATTGTGAGGCGTTTCGTTGACAGCGGTAAGCGACTGTACACGCAAACGCGCGCCCGAGCCGAATCCTTCAGCAACATTTGGAATGACACTGCCATCGAGCAGAATGACATCCGCCTTCCATGTGATACTGATGCTATCTGAACTGATTAAGCGGAGCGCCTCGCGAACTTTAATTCGTATGGAAAGCTGCCCCAACGAATCAAATCCAAAGACCATAAACGTTGCGCTATAATCGTTGCCCTGTCGCTCCCACACCCCGTGCGCTGGCGATTCTGTTAGAGTAGGCAGTGCGCTCGCGACCTCCGTCATCGTCCCACCGGCGTGATAGGTTCGTAGAGACTCAAAGGAAATACCAAAAGTCGTGTTCGTTGCATTGACTAACCAGGCTCCGGTCAAATCATCTTGCGCTGTAACGTTCGAGGCCATCATGATGATCGCAAGGAGGAAAACCAATGCTGTAGCTTTTCTTTTGTTGTTCATGGCAAAACGTCCCTTCCGGTTGTTCAAGTAACCATGCGTGAATTTGAGCTGAATGCGCATTTAGTGATGCGAGGCTTTTCAACAATAGTGCCATTGGCACAAGCAAATCCTGCTTGAGGTGATACATTGATTTTATTGGGGCACTGCGGCAAGGCACAGTCTCTCGCAGACATGAAATGGATGAGGCGTTTCCAAATAACTGGAAACGTAAAGACAGGCTTTGCTTTACAGGGTCTTGTGTTTCAGAAAATTTGGAAGCGGACTGGTGGGTTCTTCTGAAAAATTGGATGCTGAAAGCAGGTTGGGGAATTGTAGAAACGAGACGTAGAACTTAGCTTCAAAATTTCTCGTTGCCATCCTAAGCCGTTATCGCTATATTTTTTCCATGAAAAAGACAACTTGAAACGCGAGGACAGGCGATGAACCAAACTACATTGAGCAAGCAATTCATCACGGATAATCAAGGCCGTCAAATCGGGGTCATTTTGCCGATGAACGACTATCTGCTCGTGGAACCGATTCTGCGACAACAGGAACAGAGCAAACACGACACTTCGCTCGAAACGGAGGAAGAAAAGCTCCGCCTCATGGAACAGGCCGCCAGCGATCCGCTCTTTCTGGCTGATTTGCGCGAGGTGATGAATGACTTCAAGCACGTTGACGCCGAATGGTGGGAACCACATTTCGGAGGTAAGCAATAATCAACGAGGCTGATAAAAATGTTATCACAACCTGCGCTCGCAAGTATGAAGTATCAATGATCTATCTTTTCGGCTCTTCTTTGCACGATCCGGCCCAAGCCCGTGATATTGATTTGGGCGTCAAGGGGATTAACCCGGCACTGTTCTTCAAGTTCTACGGGGAGTTGATGCGGCACCTTTCCAAACCGGTGGATTTGGTTGATCTGTCGCAAAGAACTCTGTTTAATGATCTGGTAGAAGAAAGAAGGGTGAAAATTTATGGATGGATATCGCGCTTTTCGCCATTTCTTCGTTCACGGCTATGGCATTGCTTTGCAGGAAGTACCCTTGAAGCCGTTGGCACAAAAACTACCGGAGTTATGGCAGCGCTTTACGATGGAACTCGAAGCTTATCTCTCCGCGCGAAGAGATCAAACGCCTTCCGCATGATTCTACGTCACGAAACCTTCTACATTCATTCTTCCAACCCCATCTTCCGGCACAGCTCCGCATAGCGCGGGTCCGAACGAATCGGATCGAGGGCGGGTTCGATGTTTAGAAGTATCATTTCGGATGAACGATCAAGGTAAGCCTGATTTAGATATTCAAAAGCCTGCTCATAATCCCCAAGGCCGATATATGCGACTGCTGTATAAAAAGCATCATGATATTGGTGTGATGAAAAACCCTTCAATTCATCGAGAAATTTCAAAGCTTCGTCTCGCCTTCCTGCCCTGGCATAGATGTAAATCTTCTGATGCAGTTCCGGCCCCCTTTCAGCAAACGAGAGCGCTTCTTTATACATGCCCTTGAAATAGTAATTCCACGCCAACTGATAGATGGCAGCCCAGTGATTGGGATAAACCTCGAGCAATGGCTGTACTTTAGCAATGCTCTCATCATAGCGACGCGCCAAGCCATAGGCTCGTCCAATCAGCAAGCTATACAGAGGTGAAAGGGGGTCAAGCGCGATCGCTTTCTGAAGAAGGCTCATACCTTCATCAAATCGGCCTGTAAGTCTCAAATAGAATGAATAGCACATCAGTATGGTCGGATTCTGCGGTTCGAGGGTACGCGCGCGCATGAAATCTTGCTCCGGGCCATCCCACTCCCAATCATGGTGGAACTTGACCATTGCGAGAGCAGCGTGCGCTTCTCCCAAGTTTTTATCCAACGAGAGAGCCTTTAAAGCAGCGGCTTTGGCTCGGGGATAAACTGCTTTCGGCTGAGGGCCGCCACTTGGTCCGGATATTCTTGACCAAATATAACATGTTGCCAAGCCGGCATAAGCAGGCGCGAAGGTCGGGTCAAGAAGAATCGTTTGTTGAAAACTCTCCACTCCTTTTTCAAAAGCGAGATTGTTGAAATATTCCCGGCCTTTCAAGTAATGTTGATAAGCTTCGGGATCAACCGGCCGCACATTGGTTACGTACTGTTGCTCTTGCGGCGTCAACCGCACGCGCAGCTCATTGACAATGGCGTCCGTCACTTCGCTTTGCAAGGCCAACACGTCGCGCAGGTTGCGATCATAATTCTCTGCCCATAAATGGCGGTCTTGCGCTGCATCGATCAGTTGCGCCGTCACGCGCACGCGGCCATCTGCAAGCGCGACCGAGCCTTCGACCACGACATCGACATTGAGCTTTTTGGCGATCTCCGGCAATGCTTCGCGCGTGTTTTTGAATTGCATCACCGACGTCCGCGAAATCACGCGCAGGGATTTGATCTTTGCCAAATTTGCGATCAACGCTTCAGTCATGCCGTCGGCAAAATATTCCTGCTCGGGATCTCCGGAGAGATTTTGCAACGGCAGCACCGCAATCGAATCGAAGCGTGCAGGCGATTTGGGAAGGAAGTGAATGCCAGCGTAAATCAGTGCTGCGAGCAAGATTGCTGCGCCAATAGAAAGCAACCCGCGCTTCTTCAAAGCAGATTTGCGAGATGGGGAGGATTGCTTGAGCCTTTTGCTCGCAGACTGCTTGCCGCCGGCCTTCAGCTCATCGAGCAATTCATCAATGTGTTGATACCGTTCCGCCGGATTTTTGTTTAAAGCCTTTTCAACCACCTGAGTCAAGCCTGCCGGCGCTTCGGGCCTAAGCTGCATCACAGATTGCGGATCGGTGTTCACGATGGCATACATCACGGCCTGATCGTAATGTCCCTGAAACGGCAGTTGTCCGGTGAGCATTTCATACATCACCACGCCCAGCGACCAAATATCGGTGCGATGATCCACCGGCAAACCTTGCGCCTGCTCGGGCGACATGTAGGCAACTGTGCCCAATGTTGCCCCGCTTTTGGTGAGATGCTGCTGTCCTACCAATTTCGCCAAACCGAAATCGATGATCTTGACTTCATTGCGCTTGGTGATGACGAGATTCGAAGGTTTGATATCGCGATGCACAATGCCGGCCTCATGCGCCCGCGACAAGCCGCTCGCGATCTGTTTGGCAATCTCAAGCACACTGTCCACTTGCAACCTGCCCCTTGCCACTTGCTCCTTCAACGTCTCGCCGTCATAATACGCCATCGCAATGAACAAATGCCCTTCAGCCGTTTCATTGATTTCATAAATGGTGCAGACGTTGGGATGATCCAGGCTGGAAGCGGCTTTGGCTTCGATGATGAAACGTTCTTTGGCTTGCCGGTCGCGCGTGAGATCGGGCGGGAGAAATTTCAAAACAGCATGACGGTCGAGTTTGACGTCGAGGGCTTTATAGACCACGCCCATCCCGCCTTCGCCGAGCTTGGCGAGGATTTTGTAATGTGATATGGTTCGACCGATCATATGGCGGCTTGATTTTACTGTTTCATATGGATTTGTTATTCGACAGAGTACTACAACGTTAAGTTGACCAAACACCGTGATGTCAGAAAGAATCTGGTGAAGTATTGGGAAAACGGCTCGAATCGGCCGCGAACCCAGTACCTCACAAGATTCCTCCTGAATGACAGTGACAAAAGTACGGGGAAATCTCGAACTTAACGATGTATCAATAGGCAGGATGAAATGCAAATCGTGGATCAAGATAAACAATGAGGCGACAAAGTCAAGCGCCGAAACTCCACGGTTGACATTCCGCCTTGAATTTGCGATATTGCCTGTGTTAAAATTTTTCCCGAAGCATGCCACTACAATAAACTTTGCCGGGAATATTCACCTGCAATACTTTAGGAGGACGTTATGGCTTACGAATATAAGCTGACCCCGCGCCCCTACAGCGACGAAGAAGCAAAAACGCTGCTGAAGGACGTGGTTAGTCCGGAAACCTCGGACTGGCATTATAATACGCATCACAAAGGCTACGTCACGGTACTGAACAAAATCGAGCAGGCGCTCGACAAAGCCAATCCGGCGGATGCCAACGGCAATTACAGCGAGATCGGCGAGCTGAAACGCCGTTACACCTGGAATCATTCCGGCGCGCTGCTGCACGATGTTTACTGGGCCGTCATGGGCGGCGATGGCGATCCCGCCAAAGGTCCTGAGGTTTTGAGAGCGATTGAAAAGCAATTCGGCTCATTCGATAAATGGAAAGCGGATTTCAAAGCGGCCTCGGTTTCGGCCAAGCTCAGCGGCTGGGGCTTGCTGGTTTATGATGCCCTGTGGTCGAAGCAGCTCATCAACGTGTTGGTGGATGAACATCAATATGGCGCGATTTGGGGCGGCGTTCCGCTCATCGCCTGCGATGTGTTCGAGCATGCGTATTATCACAAAGACGGCCCGGGCCGCGCGAAATACATCGACAATTTCATCGCGAAATTGCATTGGGGCCGCATTAACGATCGTTTTAAGGCTTTCGTGAAATAACCTTCGCTCTTGAGGGCCACGGTTGTAACCAGGATGTGTCATCCCGCAAGCGGCGAGATCAAAATTAGAAAAGGCCTCGGGAGCAAAACTCTCGAGGCCTTTTATTTGGATTTTGACGGAGAGTTATGGCAAAATTACTACTGAACACTTCTCCGAATTAAAATTTTTTGCCACTGATTTACACTGATTTACACTGATTTACACTGATTTACACTGATTTACACTGATTTACACTGATCTACACTGATCTACACTGATCTACACGGATTTCAGAGATTTGTTTGCAAGAAACTATTTGAGAGCATTTAAAATTAGTGAAAATCTGTGTTCATCCGTGGCAGAAGAAAAAGTGTCCGGTAATGAATGGCGAAATTAAGCATCTTTATTCTCACAAAGCCTTGCTTTAAAAAAGTTTGACAACCCAAAATTTTTTGTTATATTGCCCGCACTTTATGCGAGTTTTAATGATGGGCAAAGTTGAATCAAATTCATTTTATTAAAGATCTGAGCGAATGAGCATGAATTCTCCCAATTTTCCCATACAACCACAGCAGGGTCCGCGCCCGGTGCCGGGCGCCAAGAACATTATCGCGGTTGCCAGCGGCAAAGGCGGTGTAGGCAAAACTACGGTGTCTGTCAATCTCGCGGTGGCGTTGGCGCAAAAAGGCGCGAAAGTCGGCTTGTTGGACGCCGACATCTACGGCCCGAATGTTCCGATGATGACGGATACGATGAATGCGAAACTTACCGCCACACCCGAGGGGCATATTCAGCCGATTGAAAAATTCGGATTGAAAGTCGTGTCGATTGGTTACGTCAACGAAGGCGATACCGCGGTGATTTGGCGCGGGCCGTTGGTGGGACGCATGATCACACAGTTTCTGACAGAAGTGGATTGGGGCGAATTGGATTACCTGATTGTCGATTTGCCGCCGGGCACGGGCGATGCGCAGTTGACGCTTTCGCAAGCGGTCGCGCTGACCGGCGCGGTGATCGTCACCACGCCGCAAGACGTTGCACTCAGCGACGCCAAAAAGGGCATCAACATGTTTCGTAAAGTCGAGGTGCCGGTGCTGGGCGTCATCGAAAACATGAGTTACTTTAGTTGCCCGCATTGCGGCAAGCGCACCGAGATTTTTTCGCACGGCGGCGGGCAGGAGGCGGCGCGAAAGTTCGAAGCGCCGTTTCTCGGCGAAGTGCCGTTGAACATGGCGATTCGCGTGGGCGGAGATGAAGGCCGGCCGATTGTGACGCAGAACACCCAAGCTGAAATTCAGACGGCCTTCCAAAAAATTGCCGAAAAGTTGATACAACAAATCGACGAGTTGAACGCGAAATCCGGCAAAGGCCGGGAGTTGCTGGGAAAAGTGTTTAAACTTTCCTGAGTTGTTGTCATCAGCTAACAAACAGTGCGAGCGCATCTCGGCGCTTGCGCTAACCTGGAGGCGCGCTGTTTCAGGTTGCCGCTTAGGCCGCAATAAATCGTCGCGTTATGGTCCCGTGGGTTCGCTCCGTCAGCATGTATGACGTTCTGATCAAAATTTACGCAGTTGAGAAGGTGGGAATGTAATACCTCAAAGTTTAAGGGATAAGGTGTAGCGCGGAGGGAGTTTCGTCATTGTAGGAATAATCTTGGGATTCGCAGCGCGAGAGGAGTTCTATGGCCAGCAACGATAACCCTACCGCAGGTCAAGCGCAAAGCCAATATCGCTCGGAGCAGCAAACAAAACGCGATCCGGCTCAGCCCATGCCGGAAGAGTTGTGGATTCGCTTTTGGGGTGTGCGCGGCAGCTATCCCGTGCCCGGACCGAACACCGTGAAGTACGGCGGCAATACCTCGTGCGTGGAAATCCGGAACGCCTTTCATCGCATCATACTCGATGCCGGCACCGGGCTGATTGGCCTGGGCGACTTGCTGATGTCGGAATATCAACGAGCGCTGAAGGCGACCCCGTCCGCGGTTCACGAGCCGCTCACGATCACCGTCCTGTTGAGCCATACTCACCACGATCATATTCAGGCATTGCCGTTCTTCCTGCCGGCCTATTCGAGCAAAACGCGTTTGTACGTTTACGGGCCGCAACTCTTGGGAGAAGATTTGCGCGACAGCATCTCATTGACGATGACGGCGCGTTATTGCCCGGTACGGTTGGAAGAATTGAATGCGCAGAAAAGCATAGAAAATTTGGCGGATTCTGATCGTTTGCTTTACCGCAATTCCGACAAAGCCCCTAAAATTTACGACGCGCATGAAGAGTTGCCGGCGGCGCAAACCGGCGATTTGCTCGTCAGCATTTTGCGCAGCTACGCCCATCCCAAAGACGGGGTGTTCATTTTTAAAATCACGAACAATGGCAAGCGCGTGGTCTATGCGACGGACATCGAAGGTTATACCGGCGGCGACTCGCGCTTGATCGAATTTGCGCGCGGCGCAGACGTGTTAATTCACGATGCGCAATATACGCAAGAGCAATATTCCAATCCGCATTTTCCCACGCAAGGCTTCGGCCATAGCACGATCGACATGGCCTGCGAAGTCGCGCAGAAAGCAAAAGTCGGAAAGTTGATTTTGTTTCACCATAACCCGCGCCATACGGATGAGGATATGGATCACATCGAGGAGTATGCCCGCACCCTTTTCAAGCACGCCTTTGCCGCGCGCGAAGGCATGGAGATTCACCTCAGCCCATGAGTTTTTCAGCGCCCCTCGAAGATAACCAAAGAGAGTTTGCCGCCTCCACAACCGCGGAAATGTCGGAAATCGTGCTGCCCAATGACGCCAACCTGCTGGGCAATATTCTTGGCGGCAAAGTCATGCACTTGATTGACATTGCCGCAGCCGTTGCCGCCTCCCGCCACTGCCACCGCGCGGTTGTAACCGCCAGCGTCGATTCCCTGGAATTTCGCCACCCCGTTAAAGTTGGAGACTTGATCATCATCAAAGCCGCACTCAATCGTGCGTTTCATACCTCGATGGAAATCGGCGTCAAAGTGTGGTCGGAGAATTTGCTTACCGGCGAACGCCAGCATACCAGTTCTGCTTATCTTACCTTTGTCGCGCTCAACGAATTTGGCAAACCAGTGGTCGTGCCGGAATATATTCCCATCACGGATGCCGAAAAACGGCGTTGGCACGAGGCCGAAGTCCGGCGAGCAACACGCTTGCAAGTAAAAAACAAAATTGCTAAGATGGAATAACCTACGGCAAAGCAAAAACGCAATGAGTATGATTACGGGAAATGTGAAATTTGCGATACCCCGATTGTTGAAAAGCGAATCAAGTAGGATTTCTGGATTCGGGGACAACTTATCGTGATTGAGAACGTGCCCGCTGGAGTTTGTCCGCAATGTGGCGGGAAAGTCGTGACCACAGAAGTCGGGCGTCGCATTGCAACATTGCTGGAAAATCCAAAAAAAAATTGCAAACGCCCCGAGAATTTCCGTTCCCGCAATCAACTGGGATGCAGAAACCGAAGCAACTATCGCTTACTAACAACGCTTTGTTTTTGATAAGGAGGAGCGGATCATGCCCGATTTCATCACCGTTTGCAAAGAAGCGGATCTCCCCGCCGGCACGGCCAGGAAAGTGCAGCTCGCAGGCAAGGACATCGCGATTTACAACATCGCAGGTAAATTCTACGCGACGCAGCAGGAATGTCTTCATCGCCAAGGCCCGCTTGATGAAGGAGAATTGGAAAACACCACTGTTACCTGCCCTTGGCACGGTTGGCAATATGATGTCACCACCGGCGAAAGTCTATTCAATCGCGCGCAAAAGCTGCAAACCTATGCCGTCAAAGTCGAAGGCGGCGAGATAAAAGTTGCGGTGTGAGCTTTTGAGATTGGCCGCGGCGCGCCGGTGATCTTCTGCATTTCAAATTGATGCAACACTTCCGCTCGGTTTTTGCGCCATATTGAATTTTCAAGATTGAACACTTCTCATTCCCTGAATGTCCGAGCGAAGAAAGAAATGAATTGTTGCGAATGGACGCCGAACGTTTACAGGCAACATGATAACCGTTTCTGCCTCGCTCAAAAAAGAGTTGCAAGAGTTTGCGCGCGCGCACGGCTGTGAATTATTCGGCATCGCGCCCGTGGCTCTGTTCGACGAACTGGAGTTTTATCCGAAATGGTTGAGCGCCGGTTATGCCGGCAACATGGACTATTTGCACCGGCAATTACCGAAACGCCTTGATGCGCGCCAGATTCTGCCGGAGGTGAAATCCGTCATCGTCATCGGCGTCATTTATCACACGCCGCAACCGCTTTCCCTCGAGATAAGAGATCCAGAACGCGGTTGGATTTCACGTTATGCCTGGGGAGATGATTATCACGACGTTTTGCTCCGCAAGCTGGAAGCGCTAGACGGGTTTCTCCGCACGCGAGTGGGCGCCGAGTATCAAGGCAAATTCTATGTCGACACCGGGCCGGTGCTCGATCGGGTGT
>SZPB01000181.1 GCA_030263535.1 Cytophagia bacterium CHB2 | reverse complement strand
ACGAAAAGACCAGCCACGTGCCTATCATCATGCTCACCGCGAAAGCGGACAGCGAGAGCAAGGTACACGGCCTCGAAACCGGCGCAGACGATTATCTCATCAAACCGTTCGATTCCAAAGAGCTACTGGCGCGGGTGCATAATCTCATCAAACAACGCCGGCAATTGCGCGAACGTTTTAGCCGTGAAATCGTTTTGAAGCCGCAGGACATCGCCATCACGCCGAGAGATGAAGTCTTTCTCAACAAAGTGAAGGCGGTGGTTGGAGAACATCTGAGTGACGATAACTTTGAAGTGGAGGAATTGGGCAGGCAGGTGGGTATGAGCCGCTCACAGCTTCATCGCAAGCTGCGCGCGCTCACGGACCAATCGCCGAGTCAGTTCGTTCGCTCCATGCGCTTGGCGCGCGCGGTAGAATTGCTCAAAAAAGATGCGGGCACGGTGGCGGAGATTGCCTATCAAGTCGGTTTCGGCAGCCAGGCCTATTTTACCAAATGCTTTCATGATCAATTCGGCTGCAGTCCGAAGGAGTATGTGAAGCCTGTTTAAAAGCGATAGGATGATCTTTCAATAATTTGGGATTGGGAGGGTATCTCTTCCAAATCTTCGTCAATCCAACCTCTTGATAAAAAAACGTTCATAAATTCTTTCCAATTATTCATAAGCCTCTCGGGGTGTGTTGTCTCACAAGCCCGCAATGCTGCTTTGGCTTAAGCTAAAGTTTTTCTTTTGACTTATCCCGCCTATCTCATTCCTCCCTTCCGCTGGCATCACACTTGAAATGACAGCAATGCAACATAAGTTAAAAACTTTGCGACATACGTGAAAGATTTTGCGCTGGTCTTTTTGGTAATTTGCCGCACCAGTGTTCAATCAATCTATTTTCTATCTTATTAACCCAAAGATCGGAGGTACTTTTATGACCACACAATTTAATGTTGACGCAGCGGAATTCGAGAAACTCGATACCCTAGGAGACAAAGCTCTAGACCAGGTCAAGGCTTTGGAAAAAGAATCGTTCCAAGCTATGGGGCTTGACGTTTGTGGGCATGTCAGAAAGGTTATGCCGGTACTCAAAACCGTGCAGTCAATTGTCTGTAAGCTAAAGTTTGTGCCTGGGCTCAAGCAGGCATGCAAAGCATTGGAAACAGTTATTGCAGCTCTCGAATCCATTTGTCCGGTTCCATCCGAGGGGACCTGAAAATTCGTTGTTTTGCTGGTCGGAATAGGATGGCAGCCCTTACGGCAGCGGGGAATCTGACTTTTAATAAGATTCCTCGCCGCTTCACTCTCATCGATCTCTCAAAGCTTTCAAAGACAATGCAGTCTCTGATCCTAAACCTAAAGAGAAAAGACATGAAGACCCAAATTACCTTTGCAGTAATTGCGTCGCTGTGCTTAACGGCGTGTCCTCCATGGATAAAACCAGGAAACCAGAAGCCAGACCTGGTAATCACCAACTTTAGCGTTTCACCTCCGTCACCTGAACCGCAAAAGAATGTGAAAGCTAATCTCACCGTGCAAAATCTAGGCAAAAAATCTGCCGCAAGATTTTCAGTGCGTTGGAGGCCGTTCGAGAGCCATCCAGGTTTCTCGCAGGACATTTCGGAATTGAGTAGTGAAGAGTCAAAGACAGTTGCATTTGAATTTGCCTATTCCAACACTGGCGCGTTTGCTTCTGAAGCGACCGTTGATGCGCAAAACGCTGTGGATGAATCGAATGAAGCCAACAACACGAGTTCGCTTACCATCAATGTTGTTCCTCCAGTAAAAGCAGATTTGTGGATAAGAGATATCACTTTTGATCCACCAGAAGCCGAAGTTAACCAAACAATGCGAGCGAGCGTTGTCGTTGAAAACGCGGGCCCGGGCCCCGCTGGAAGTTTCGTTGTTATGTGGCGGCCTTACCCTGGGCACGCGGGGTTAACCAAGCCGGTTTCCGGCCTGCATGCTCAACAGTCGAGTTCACTTGCGTTTGAATTCATCTACAACAATAGCGGGCCATTTCAAACCGAGGCCATTGCAGATGTGAATCTACAAGTTAGCGAAACCGACGAAGCCAACAGCAAAATTCTGGGCATCGTTATCCGTCCAAGAGCTCCAGAGTCAATGGCCTATGAAATTAGGGTAAAAACTGGCAGCATAGAGGACGCGGGAACGGATGCGAAAGTTTATGTTATACTGTGGGGAAAAAATGGGAAGAGCGATGAATTTCAATTGGATAATGCGGAAAATAATTTCGAGAGAAATAATACGGATATATTCGCATTTCGCACAAAATATTTAGGAGAGTTTGAAAAATTGCGTATCCGGCACGATAGCTCCAAAAAGAAGCCGGGCTGGTTTCTGGATTACATTGAGATATCAGAAAAAGAAGGAAGTAATCGGTGCTGGAGATTTGATTGCTTTCGATGGCTGGCAAAAGATGAAGATGATGGACAAATCGAACGCGAGTTGAATGCGCTACAATGCGGCGCGAAGACAAATTGAAGACTGTTGTCGTTATATTTATTCGAATCGCAGATTTTATTTGAGGGAACAATGGTGTAGAAATTTGCGGCGCCTTTGGATAATTAGGAATTACCTTGGCGCCTCCACAATGGGAGTACTTCGAGTTCTTAAAGGTTTCCTTCTTTGGTCGTTGAGTCAACGTAACAACTTGGAAACATCATTTTCAAAACAATCACTCAACGGATCGTTCAAAATCTCAAATGACTATTTCAGAGCGGGTCGAATCAAAATCGAGGTTTACAATTTGGCCGGGCAACTGGTGCGAACGTTGATCGATGCGCAGCAAGTAGCCGGACGATTCAAATTGAATTGGGACGGCAAAGATAACCTCGGCAAGCACGTTGCATCCGGCGTTTATCTGTATGAATTGCAGGCTGGCAATTTCTGGGCGAAGAAAAAAATGATATTGATGCGCTAGCGCCAACAAAAACCCGCAGAAGGCGCTCTCTGAAACCAACCGTTCCAAATCAAAAGCCCCGGGCATCAACCGCATGCTCGGGGCTTTTGATATTGCAATCAGAATGTCGGCACTGCACTACTGTGGCGCGGCACAACTGCGCGAAAGCCCTTCCTGGCCGGCGCGCCGATTTGCGGCGACCATTGTCCGCATTCCACCCATAGTCAAAACATGAACTGGCGGCTGCCAGTTTCACATGAGAGGTGGCATCAACTGTACACGGGACTCTCTTCCATCTCCTCCTCTTCTTCTTCAACCACTTCGAGCTGCTCTTTGCGTCCCCAACGCGCACGCGCGGCGGAAGCCAGACGCAACAGCAGCAACCCGCCCAGGCCGACACCGACCCAGACATAGCCGGCTTGTGCGACTTTATTGTCGGGCGAAACCAGCTTCGCACGGCCGTCTGAGGAGATTTCGAACAACACCGCCGCGCTTGCCGCAGCGACCGGCTTCTCGTCCTCGACAGCGCCGGGGAACTTAAAATTCAAAACATTTTCACGGCTGATTAACGCGCCGTGATGCCGCGCCGTCTGGGCGGAAGGCAATTCCGTGAACAACTGATTGGAAATTTTCAAACGTTCGGGATGGCGCAGCACGGCGTACCAATGATAAATAAAAAAGCGGTCGGGCACGGCATCGGGAGAAGCGGGTGAGCGGAATGCAAAGTAGGTGCTGTCCGCCGCCAGGGGGCGCGCTTCGGATTCGAGCTTTACATAGGTTGCATAATATCGCAGAATCGCATTGCTGTTATCGGAAAGCTCGGCCTCATCGAGGCGATAATCCGCATTTTGATCGAGGGCCGGCAACGCCGTCAACAGCGCCTGCGGCGAAATTTCTGATTCCACCCAAATGCCGTGTTTTTCGATGCGGATTTTGGTTTTGGTGTCGAACGTTCCGCCAGGCGGGACAGCCTGGCTGCCGGCCGCCAACAAGAGCACAATCAAAATAACAGCAAATTTCTTGAACATCGAGATTTTCATATCGTGGTTTCCTGTAGCATCTTCGTCCTGAATCATGATGGGAGTCCGTCCGTTATTCGAATTTCTTGACTCCATCCATCTATCGTCAAGCACAACATGAGCAGAGAGCGTGTGCATTGATGATTTCATCACACGTTGACAGCGCAATCTTACGCAAAGGCGGTGCCATAAGGCCTGGCCGAAACGCGACAATGATGTAATCGGTTAGTTGCTTGAATTGTTTTGTCTTACCGGAGGAACTGCTGTTGGCGAGGTGTGTCTGAGCCAAATATTGTGGGAAAAACTTTCCCAGTGGTTGTAATGAGATTTCTCAGTTCAAAAACTGATCTGCCAACTCAAGCCGACGGCAACAGTCCCTGTTTCCGGTAACGGCACGCCCCCCACTGCCGGGCGAGGTTGCTCCGGCAACGAGGTCAGCGCATCAAAAAAAGAATAAATCCAAATGCCGCTCGTGAGCACGGCGGAAAGATTGCGCGCACGATTGAGCGTGTTATAGCGCCGATACGTGGCTTCCGCTTTTGCAATCGTTGCTGCGGATAAATAATTCTCGCGCGCTTTTTCCCGGCGCAAGTGCAGGGCGGCAGTCGCGACGAGGCCCGCGCCCGCCGCCGCCATCAAAATGCGGCCCTGCGATTTTTGGTTTTTATACATCTGTCCCAACCCCGGAATGAGCAGGGAGCGCAGCGCAGCTTGCGGCCGGGGATCCGGCACGACGAGATAACGCTGGCTGACATGATTATGCCCGTTGCCCATCGCCAGGTTGTTTTTCAACTCCGCCAAAAATTGATGAATCTTCGGCGAGACATACAGCGAATCCAATTTGAGATTCGGCTCGAGCGACAACGCCTGCTCGAATTGCGCTTTGGATTCAAAAAAATCACCTTCACTATAAGCAATAACGCCAAGCACTTGATGCACTTCAATCACTTGCTGCGGCGTCAAATGCTGCCAGCTCTGCAACGCTTGTTCACCGGCCTTTTTTGCCGCAGCATAGTTTAATTGTTGAAAGGCATTTCGCATTTCAATCACGGACTCTGTGTTTGCTTGAGCAAACACAGACCCAAATGCTGCCAGGCTTAACAAAAGTGAAAGCCCTGCAATATTGATGTAAAATCGCCAAACATTCATGCCGGTTCGAAAAAATCATCAACGCCTGCTTTAACACGCAATCTGCTCAGCAGTAAATAGATACCAACGCTAGGCGCTGCGGATTTTGTTAGCTGTTAGTTACATTCAAAATAACATGGCATGCGAGGAAGGAATATCTGCAGAAAACCAGGAATTGCGGCGCACCCGGACGATACTACAGTATGCGTTACCCTAATTTGCAGGAGTGATTTCTTATGAAATGTCATCCAGGGATCCTGTGAAGTATAGCTAAAAACTTCACAGGATCCCTTCTGAGATGACAAGGTTGAGAGGTTTTACAAGGCGGCCGTGTACTAGAATCGCAATTGTCTGCGCCAATTTTCAGACAAGTTGAAATTTCGAAATTCGTCGCACGGGACGGTGTCAAACTTTAAAAAATTCTCCAGCGGATTGAAAAACCCAACGAATTAAAAACCGTGGGGTTCTTTAATCCGGAGGATCATGATGGCGCGAGAGGCGGCTTGCCTCTTCGTCCGCGGCGCAAGGCATACAAATCAACTTCCGGCACGGGCAGGCCGAGTTCGCGCAAGCGATGGAATTCGGCAATGGCAAAATTATCCGTCATGCCGGCAATGAAGTCGGCAATGGCACGCGCACGCTCCGCCGGCGCATGATTGTGCGGCATAGCGGCAAAAAGCTGGGCGGTTGCCGGAATCAAGCTGGCATCCTGCAAATACAGCCGGAAAAGGGCGCGCAGCATTTCGCGCGCTTCTTCATCGGCATAGCGCACTTCCGGACGGAAAATGATGCGTTGATAAATAAACTTGTTTAATTCGTTTTGCATCACATCGACGCCGGCGCTGAAACGAATGATTTCTTCGTCAAACCGGGGGCAGCCCGCAGGTTCGCGCACAAAGGTTTGCAAGCGGCGCAGGCCTTCGGAAATGAGATCGCTGACCAGCAGATGAATCAAACCGTTGATTAAACGATTGTCATACAGATAATGATTGTTGCGCCGCTGCTCGCCGAGGTTTTCGCTATGCTCCACGCGCCGCACAATTTCGAGGGTTTGAATTTCCTCCAGTGAAACCAGGCCGGCGCGCAAACCGTCTTCGAAATCATGCGTGCGTTGCGCCACTTCATCGGCAACCGCAACGACCTGGCCTTCCAGCGTGGTCGCAACCTCCCGCTCGAAAGCCAAACCGTTGGTGTTAAAATCAGGGTAAGCATATTGGCCGCGCTTCAACCGCGTGTGTTTGAGAATGCCCTCACGCACCGCGGCGGTGAGATTAAGCCCGGGGAAATCATATTTTTGTTCGAGGAGATCGACAACGCGGAGAGATTGATAATTGTGTTTGAAGCCGCCATACGAACGGCCCGGCAACGAATCGTCCAGCGTGTCGCGACCTTGCAGGATGTCGTCCAAAACTTTTTCGCCGAGATGGCCAAACGGCGTGTGGCCAAGATCATGGCCCAGAGCGATGGCCTCGACCAGGTCTTCATTCAAGGCCAGCGCGCGCGCAATCGTGCGCGAGATCTGCGCGACCTCGAGCGTGTGCGTCATACGCGTGCGGAAATGATCGCCTTCGGTAATGAGAAACACCTGGCGTTTGTGTTTCAAGCGACGGAATGCGCGCGCATGCACCAGGCGGTCGCGATCACGTTGAAAGGCGACGCGATACTCGTGCTCCGGCTCGGGGTGCAGGCGGGTGGCGTGCGCCTCGCGATTGCGGCGCGCATAAGGCGCGAGCCATTGTTCTTCCAGCCTGAGCCAGTCAGCGGTTGTGCGAATGCGGTAGGTCATTTCGATTGGAAATCGAATGGCGGCGTGCAGAGCGCCCGCGCGCGGGCGTCATGACAAATCGTCTGAAAAAACCTCGGCATCAAAGTAAAACAGCTCGGCTTTGGGATTCTGCCAGGCATCTTCCGGCAAATTGGCCTTCCGGCAAACATGCCGCAGAAACGTATAAACATCCCATTGCCGGCCGCGGGCAACTTGCGGCAACAACAAGCCGTGCCGCTTGCCCAGCCGCACCATCAGGCCATGCACGCCGAGCCGGAACTCTTCCAGCGAAACCAGTGCGCGCAACGGCGTGATCACGGAAATTTCAAGGCGTAACTGCTCAAGCTCATCCGCCGACACCGGCTCGAAGCGCGGATCACTGCAGGCCGCGGCCACTGCCATCGCCTTCACGGTTTCGGGAAGCGGGGTTTGCGGTTCGATATTGCCGATGCAGCCGCGCAAGTCCTCGCCGCGATGTAGGCTGATGAAAACGCCGGCGCGTAGACTTTGCAGTTCTTCCAAAACGCCATCAGCAGCCGCGGCTGCGGGTTCGCCGCGCAGATGCGCAGCGACCGCATCGCGCGCCAATTTCAACAACAAATCTTTTTGCAAACGGGTCAACATGATTCGACCTCTTTTGCAGAAATTGCGAGGCTTCGAGATGAAACGCTTCGCACAGACGGGATAAAAAAGCCTCGCCCCCTCGAGAAGATACTCATACAAATCAGCGGACCCGACTACGAATTGCCGGCCCTGTTCATCCGTTCAAGCGTGGCGGAGACATAACCCACCACCGCTTCGTAATCACCGCCGGAGTCGCCGGAGTTTTGATAACAAAGAATCTCGGCGTCATCCGCGCCAAGTTCACGCGCGGCGATCATCGCGGCGACGATCGGGCCTGCGCCGCAGGCTTCGCAAACGCGCGAGTGCAAGGCTTCAAAAACCCGTGCAGGATCGAGGGTTTGCAACAATTGCATGAAATAAGCATCAATACGCCGCGCTTCGTGATACTCGTGATAATGTGAAAGGTCCGAACTCGCGACCATCACGAATGGCGTTTTTGCGGCCATTTCCGCCAAAGCCAGGCCCAGGGCTTCGCACAATTCCCAGGATTGTTCGCCCATCACAATCGGCACAATCGCGCAATCCGGCAGGGCCACCTGCAAGAAGGGTAATTGCACCTCAATCGCATGCTCTCCGCGAGATTCTTCAGTGCGATGGCCATGCCAGGCTGACATGAAATAATCGTGCTTGTGCAGAAGTTGTTCGGCAATTGTTGTTGCCACCGGCAAATCCCCCAAAGGCGTGCGAAAGCTTTGCCCGGTGAAAATCGAGATAAACGGAAAGCGTTCCCAATGACTCGGCGCGATGAAAATCACGGTGTCAACATGCTGATGGCGCAAGCGTGCATACGTATGTGCCGCCACGTTGCCGGAGTAACGATAGCCGGCGTGCGGCGCAATGGCCGCCAAAAGTTGCGCAGACGCGGGTTTGACTGCCGCTTGCGCCAGCATTTCTTGCACATGTTGCCGCAGCAATTGCGGATGGTCCGGATAGAATTTTCCCGCCACGGTCGCCCGACGGACGGCATCTGCTGCGACCGGTTCGATCTTTTTATGCCTATCAGCCATTACACATACCTACAAAAACAAAAAGGCACAACCGGATCGTCATGCCTTCACTGTCGCTGTCTCTCGAAAAAATTATGTATCATCGACGCAACCTCCTCGAACGACGTGCAAGTCAATCTAGCATAATATTCAGGAATGTCAATGAGTTTTTGCCGGCGCAATTTTCATGAAAAATATTGATTCCAGAGAATTATTCTTGCTTATCTCCCGTTCTCGGGTTAGAATAAGTTCGATCCGAAAAACGCGGTGATCAAACGCTCATGTGCGGAAGGAGGCGAGATGGAGACGCTGTTGAAACTGGGCGCCGGCGCGGCGATCGTGTGGTTCCTATTGGGAGGGCGCGGGGCGTTGGAACCAAAACAACGCGTGAGTCTTGCGCCCCCGGATACCGCAACGGCAATTGTGACAACCGTTGCAGCGCCGCGCACGCCCGCGGTTGCCATCAATTCCTTGGAGTTTCTGCAAGATCACAGCAAATATATTCTCAAAATGAATGCCATCCAGGTTGGCGCTTATCGCTTGCCGAGAGCGGACGAGCCGACTGCTGCCGGCAGTATCTCGATACCGTGGCAAACGCTGAGCGTGAATCCGTTTGATTTTCCGCTTTCTGTGCCCGAGGAAGAACGGCGCAAGCATTTGGCCGGGTTGATGGCTGCGGAGGGCAAACGTGTGCCGGAGCCGCGCGCATTTCTGGTGCTGGAATTTCCGAACGGCGAAAAATATCTCACAGAAACATCAGACACCGGCAGCGTCATCAAATCCGGCACGGTTGCCTGGCATATTCGCGATGAGGCGGCGGATCTTGCGTTCCTGCAAACGCTCGGCGAAAACGCCAATGCCGTTTGCTTTATTCTCGATGATGTCTTCTTGACATTTGAAGAAGTCCGGGTGCAGTCACAGAAATGAATCATCCCCTCGTCGAGCATGCCTTTGATTCTCAACAGCGCCGCTCTCATTTTGGCGGGCGGAAATAGCAGCCGGCTGGGGCGCGCGAAAGCCTTTTTGCCCTGGCAAGGCATGACTTTCATCGAAACGCTGGTCACGAATTTGAAGGACGTTTGTCAAGAGGTGTTGCTCGTGACAACGCCGCAGCATGATTTCACCTCTCTGCCTGTGCGCATTGTTCATGACATTCTCCCCGGCAAAAACAGTCTTGGCGGTTTATATGCCGGCCTCCGGCAATCAAACCAGCCGGTGAATTTTGTATGCGCGTGCGATATGCCTTTGTTGCTGCCGGCTTTGGTGCGCAACCTGATCGACAAACTCGAAGGATTCGACGCCGTTGTTCCTTTTGCGCATGATCGCCTGCAGCCGTTGTGCGCGGTTTACACCAAAGCTTGCTTGCCGTTTATCGAACAGCAGCTTCAGCAGAATGCGCTTCGCATGACGGCATGGCTCGCACAGGCGCGCGTGCGCATTGTGCCGGAGGCGGAATTGCGCGGCATCGATCCCGCGCTGCGGTCATTCTTCAATGTCAACACCGAGGAAGATTACCAGAAGTTGCTCGAGGCTGCACACCCTCGGCTTTGATGCAAAATATCTTCTGCAATCGCTTTCATGCGGAGAACACCATGCGCGTTTTGTTTGTTGCCATGCTCTATTTGTTTGCCGCTGGCTTGATCAGTTGCACTAAAAAAAATCAGCCGGCCCAGCCGGAGGCGCCCAGTGACGCCACGTTCGCGATGATTCAAGCGCAAGTCTTCGATGCCAGTTGCAGCAGCAGTTCATGCCATTCGACGCAAACACGCGCGGGCGGCCTTTCTTTAGTTGCGGGCGAGAGCTATGCCAATCTCGTCAACGTCGATCCTGCCAATGAGCAAGCCCGAGCAAAGCGCTGGCAGCGCGTCATGCCCGGCAAACCGGACTCAAGTTTCTTGATGAAGAAACTGACCGGCACAGGTCCGAACGAGGGCAGCCTCATGCCGTGGGGCACCTCGGGTTTGTCGAGCATCAAGATCGACGCCATGCGCGCATGGATCAAAGCCGGCGCATCAGAGACTGCGCATGTTGCGGACGCGCCCAATCTCTACACCGCGCCGCCGGAATCGGAACCGGCTTTTGTGCCGCCGGCAGCGCCGCCTCCGGACGAGGGTTTTCAAGTAAGCGTCGGCCCGTTTTATATTGAACCAGGAAAAGAGCGGGAAATTTATTCCACCGTTAACGTGGATTTGCCGGCGGATTACACGATAAATCGCATCGTCATCAAACAGCCCGAGGGCAGTCACCATTTTATTGTGTATCGCTGGAAAACCGGTCCACCGCCGCCGGCAGGCATTCGCGACTTCGACCCGCGCCTGCCTTCGTCATTTGAGGGCATTTTGAATCGCGAGTTTGTGGGCGGCACGCAAACGCCGGAGATCACAATAGAGTTTCCCGAGGGCGTCGGCATTCCGTTGCCCACGAATGTGACTTTTGATTTGAATTCTCATTTTGTCAATACCAACGGCAAATCCAGCTTGAAGGCGGAAGTCTATGTGAACTTCTACCGCGCGCCGGCCGGCAGCGTGATACACAGGGCCAAAGTTCTTTTTGAGAACAATTTGTTTATCGATATTCCGCCGGGCGCGACCAAAACCGAAGGCGCGAATTGGATTGCCGGACGCGAAACGCATGTCATCGCTTTATCATCTCACATGCACCGGCACGGAAAACGCTTTAAGATTTCTCGCATCCAAAACAATCAAATCGGCGAAACGGTTTATGAGAACCTGGAGTGGGACAATCCACACACGGTTTACTTCAATCCGCCGCTGGTGATTCCTCAAGGCGATGGATTGCGCTATGAAGGCACCTACGTGAACGACGACAAACCGTTTGCGCTGCGCTTCGGATTCTCCGCCGAGGATAATGAGATGTGCATCATGACGGGATATTATTACTGAACACCATCACGTTTTGCCATTGCCCTGGCGCTTGCCAGTGGCGCAATAACCCTGAACTCAAAATTCAAGACTCATGGATTTGCCGCCCTCTCGAGCTGTTCCTCAAAATCTTTTTATCGGCATTGCTGGCTGGCAAGACCCGGCCCTGCTGCCATTGCTCGCAAGTCAAAATTTCAACGGCGTGCTTGCGTTTCTGGCGCGCGCGTTCAACCTCATTGAAATCTCCTCGAGTTTCTATCAACCGCTCGATCTCAAAACCGCACAACAATGGCTCGATTTGACGAAAGACAATCTCCGGCTTCGCTTTACCGTGCGCTTGTGGCAAAAACTCGTGCGTGAACATTCGGCCAACTTCAAAACAGATGTCCACCAATTCAAAGCCGGCCTCGAACCATTCGTACAGAGCAGGCGTTTGGGCGCATTAATCGCGCCTTTTTCGCCGGCGTTTCGCCAATCTCGCGCAAATCAAGATTGGATATTGGGGCTGGCAGATGCGTTTGCGGGCTATCCGTTCGTGATCGAATTGCATCATCATTCCTGGCAAGAGGCCGGGGCGCAGCAGGATTTGTTGAACAGCGGCGCCAGCATTGCGCATGTCGATCAGCCGCGGTTTGGGCGATCGTTTATATTCAATCAAAAAGCGCCCAGCCGGCTTGCCTATTTGCGTTTTGACGGGCGCAATCAAGCCACCTGGCTGGAAGCAAACGCAAGCCGCGATCAGCGCCATGATTATATTTATTCTGCGGCGGACTTGGCGACCATCGCTGCCAACATAAAAACCCTGCTTGGGCAAACCTCGGCCTGCTATGCCGTTTTCAACAATTATACCAACGGCCAGGCGCTCGCCAATGCCTTGCAGTTGCAAGCGGCGTTGACCGGCGCCGGCATAAATGCGCCCGCCGCGTTGCGGCATCGTTTTCCATTTCTGGAAGAAAGAATTTGATTTTTTGCCTGCACGGGGCGTATATTTCTCGCTATCACTTGATTACGATTCCGCCTTCGACTTCAGCGCCGATTTTTTCTTTGCTCCGTTGCGGTTCAAAACGTTTCAAGTGCTTCAGATAAAACCTAATTCCTTCAATTTGAACTTGAGTCAAGAGGAGTATTGTGGAGACTGCTGTTCAACACCTGCCCCCGACTGTTCCGCAAAATGGCAAAGCTACTGTCAACGATTTCAATATTCACGTTGCGACCGCCAATGGCACCGGCAGCCAAAGCTCAAACTTGGTACTGATGCGCGCCATTTTCCAGATGGGAATTCCGGTTTCCGGAAAAAATCTCTTTCCTTCCAACATTCAAGG
>SZPB01000180.1 GCA_030263535.1 Cytophagia bacterium CHB2 | reverse complement strand
GGCACACGCGAGGAAAACCTCAAACGCCTGAGAGACGATATGATCATGATGGCGGCGCAGGGTTATCGTTTTTATGTCGAAATTCGCAAACGCCTGGCCGGTGACGCACAAACGCCGGAAGAAATCGACCAGCGTGTCAAAGCTTTGGAAGAATTGATGCGCAAACCCGGCTTCGTGCAAATCGCCAGCAAAGAGTCCGCGGAACACGTGGTTCCCGTGGCCATGTTGTATGATTACAAATTCGATTCCAATCTACCGCTCGAAAAGTACACGCTTTGCCCGGATTTTCTTACCGCGCTGCAAGCCTCACAAAATCTTCTCGACATGAAATGTTTTCAAGGCGACTGCGCCAGCCGCGGCAAACTTGATGTCATTTGTCCCAGCGGCTTTTGGGGCTACCGCCACAATATCGGTTTGCCGGTGTCGATCGGCAAAAGTGAGGCGCCGGCGGCGATGAAGCTCACTTACGAGGGAACGCAATCGATGAGCGTGGCGGTCAGCACCGATCAAGCGTTCAAATTGCGCAAGAAACACGTGGAAAAATTGCAGGCGTTGCGCCAGGGGTTGGGATGGAGTTACGCGGAAACCCGCGATGACGCCCTGCAAATGATGAAAGAGAAGCCCGGCCACGTGATTTATTTCTACTGCCACGGCGGCATGCATCCGGTTTGGAATGTGCCGTATCTGCTCGTCGGCGATCCGCAAAACACGCAGGGCATCACACGCGACAATTTCGAAGCGTATGACATCAAATGGGATAAGATCAAGCCGCTGGTGTTTTTGAACGGCTGCCACACCACCGCGCTTTCGCCGGAACAAACGTTGAACCTGGTCAGCGGTTTTATCGAAGATGCGCATGCCGCCGGCGTGATTGGCACCGAAATCACCATCTTCGAGCCGCTCGCCTGTGCCTTTGGCGAAGAATGCCTGGAACATTTTTTCAATGGCGTTCCCATCGGCGAGGCGGTGCGCCGCGCTCGCTTGAAACTGCTGCAAGAAGGCAATCCGCTTGGATTGGTTTACATACCGTTCGTGCTGGCAAGCTTGACGCTGGTGAAGGCGGGATGAAAGCTGGAGTGGTGGAGTGATGGATGGGTGGAGTGATGGAGTGATGGAGTGTGTTTGGGAGTTCTTCCACGGCTTGGCCGTGGAATTCTTCTCGTCTTTTGGGTAAATATAGCCAGTGCTTTCGCTGTCAGACCCCTTTTAAAATGTGGCGCTTAGCCGCTGATCTACACCGAGCTGCGCGGATTTCAGGTTGAAAGAGACTGTTCTGGAGCAAGAAAAAAAATCCGTGAAAATCCGTGTTCATCCGTGGCTAAAGAATAAGTGTACGGTCGTGATCCTGCCTTGCCCAGGCTGGCGGTACTACAAGATTGGAACAGAAGATGCGGAGAATCGTTCTCACCATTTCATCTGTTGCCCTCGCGGGCGCACTGTTGGCGCAAGACCATGACGCCAAGCCTGTCGGGTTGAGTTGGCAATTCCAATCAAGCGGGTTGACTTCCTCCCTGCGTGGTATTTGCGTCGTGAACGATAACATCGCGTGGGTCAGCGGCACGAAAGGCAGTTTTGCCAGAACACTTGACGGCGGCCAGACCTGGCTTGCTGATTCCGTTGTCGGCGCCACTAACCTGGATTTTCGCGACGTGCAAGCTTTCGATGCCGAACGTGCGATTCTGATGAGCGCTGGTTCTGGCGAGCTTTCGCGCATCTACAAAACCGAAGATGGTGGCAAAAGCTGGCAGTTGAAATATCTCAATGAAACAGCCGAGGGCTTTTTCAACGGCATGGCGTTTTGGGATGAACACAACGGCGTTCTGGTCGGCGACCCGGTTGCGGGACAATTGTTCGTCATGCTCACCGCCGATGGCGGCAACACCTGGCAGCCGCTTCCCGCAGAAAGCGCGCCGGCTGTCGTGCAAGGTGAATACGGCTTTGCCGCAAGCGGCACGAATCTCGCCGTGCACGGTGAGAGCCATGTCTGGATCGCCACCGGCGGCGCGATTGCGCGCGTGTTTCATTCGCAGGATCGCGGCAAAACCTGGAACGTCGCTGTAACGCCGCTCGTGAGCGGCAATGCCGCTTCCGGTATTTTTTCGATTGCGTTTCGGGATGAAAATCACGGCGTGATTGTCGGCGGGAACTATCAGGAGCCAAATGCCGCGCAAGCCAATGCTGCGCTCACCAGCGACGGCGGTAAAACCTGGGAGCTGATCAAGAATCCCGCAGCAATGGAATACCGTTCTTGTGTCGCTTACCTCACACAGTCTTTACTCGTTGCCGTTGGCCCTTCCGGCTCGGATTATTCGAACGATGGCGGGCTGACGTGGGCGCGCTTCAGCGCCGAAGGTTTTCATACGTTGAGTTTTGCGGCATCAACAAATACCGGCTGGGCGGCGGGAGCAGAGGGGAGGATTGGAAAACTCGTCAACGCAAAAAAATAAACAGAATCCCTAACCCGGCCGTGCTAAAATCAAAATAACCGGACACACATCAAAACAGACTCACGCCGATTTTATCTGTGGAAATCTGTGTCCCATTTTTTTGTTTCACAGCAGATGTTTCGCTTTTAAGAATCAGTAATCGTTTAATTACCACGCGCTCACACCACATTTTCTCGAAACGATTTTCTTGATTTTTCGCTCAAACACATCAAACCTGCTTTACCGCTGGCTCGGCGTGCTGCGCTGCCCGCAATGCCATGGACATTTTTTACTGGCAATGCATGACGGCTCCCGCGCCCTGCGTTGCAGGGATTGCAGCGCCAACTACGGTATAAACGATCACATACCACGACTCATCATTCCCGAGCGCCTGAACGAAATTGCCTCGTTTTGTGAAAAATACGATGCCGTGCGCTTGCGCGAAAGCTGGGCCAGCGAGACGCCGGATTACTATCTGAATTTGCCGTTTCGCGATCTCACCGGCGAGCACGAGCATGAGTGGCATTTGCGCGCGCAATCGTTTCGTTTTCTGCAAAATTGGCTGAAGAAAAATTACGGCAGTCGCAACCTGCGCATTTTGGATATCGGCGCAGGCAGCGGGTGGATGAGCCGCCTGCTTGCAGATCAGCACGAGGTATTTGCGCTCGACGTGAACGCCGGGCCCCACGGCCTGGCAGCTTTGCCGGTCGGGCAACGGCGTTTCATGGCAGCGCAGGCGGAATTGGAACGCTTGCCGTTGGCCGGCAACTCGTTTGATCTCGTGGTTGCCAATGCGAGTTTGCATTATACTCATGATCTAGCGCAAGTCTTTAAGCAAGTCAGCAACGTGCTGCGCCCGGGCGGCAAGTTGCTGGTGATGGATTCGCCGGTATATCCAACACACGAAGCGGCGCGGGCAGCGCACGAACGGAGCCGCTCGTATTATGCGCAGCAAGGTGTTCCCGAGCTGGCAAATAATTACGGCGGCTTGACGGAGGAGATCTTTGAACAACCGTCGGCGTTTCGTTTTGTGTGCGTGCGCCGCGATTTCTCCAGGCTGGATCATTTCAAAAAATGGCTGCGCGATAAAACCGGCAACGGTGGCGCCGCGCGTTTCCCCATTTGGCTGGGCGAGCGTGTTGCTCAATCGCAAGAACCTTGGCGGCCCGGCCGTTCGCGCGCCGGCGCCGCGGTGATTCATGAGCGCCGTTTGTTGACCTTTCGTTGCCAATCGGAAAGCGGATATTTCTACCGCATTCCCGGCGGCGGTATCGAACCGAATGAAACTCCTCAACAAGCGGCACAGCGCGAGCTACGAGAAGAGCTTGGCCTCACCGTCGAATTGCAGCATTGTTTTGGCCCCTATTTTCGCGCCAGCAAAGCGGAGTGGTATTTCCTCGCCGCCGCCGATCAGGGAAATTTGCCGCTGGATCAAGCATTGGCGCCGGAAGACAACTGTCTGGTGACCTGGCTGCCGGTGGAAAAACTCGCGGATTATGATATTCACCCGCATGTGCTGAAGTGGGAGATGGTGGAGTATTTCAATCATTATGATGCATGAATTTTGCACCCCCAAAAGAAATTTGTCATTCAGAAGGAATCATGTGAAATTTGGGGCCGGGGCTAAATTTTCACAAGATTCTTCCAGAATGACAAACAGGAGGAGACTTAATTTTCAATGGTACAATACGCTAGCTGTTTCTGCAAACCTCCGGAACCCCAACAATCCTTTCATCAAACTTATCGTAATCGGATTTGGCAAAATTGTGTTGTTCTCGCTGATCAGTTGTAATCATGAAGATTTCCCCTCCCATCATCTCTTCCGCGCTACCTCAGCCGAAACCGTCTCCTCGCCGGCGGTTTATGATTTTGATCGCGATGGCCGCCTCGAGATCGTCCTTGCTTCCTTTGACGGCTTTTGCTATTTGGTGGATGATTCCCTGCGCGATCTTCCGAACTGGCCGCAACCGGTTGCCGGTGGCGTGTTTTCTTCGCCAACGTTGTGGGATATTGACGGCGATCAGCAACCGGAGATTTTCATTGGCGGAAATGATGGTGCATTGCACGGCTGGCATTTCAACGGTTCGGCTGTCACGGGATTTCCAATCGCGCTCGGATATCGTCTCTGGTCTTCGCCGGTGATGATCGCCGATTCTCTGCTCGCCATCGGCGGCCGGGAGCAGATGCATGTGTTTGATCGTCGCGGCAAACCTGCGCCGGGTTGGCCGCAAAGCATGCGGGGCTGGGCCATGGCAACTCCGGCGTGGCATGAGGATTTGTTGGTCATCACAACTTTGACGCTCGGCGATGCGAGTCGTGGCTATGTTTATGCCTGGCATCTTTCGGGAGAATTGTATCCGAATTTTCCCGTGCATTTGCCCATGGATGCGCCGGCCTCCCCGAGTCTGGCAGATTTGAATGGCGATGGCCGCGTCGAAATCATTGCTGGAGACGAAGCAGGATTTCTGCACGTTTTGCAATTGGACGGCAGTGAGCTGCCGCCGTTTCCGCGCTTGGTGGGCAAGGGCATTCATTCGAATCCAGTCATCGTTGATCTCAACCGCGATGGCAAGCTCGATATCATCTTTGGCACGACGGACGGTGCGGTGCATGCGTGGAATTCCACCGGCGATTGTTTGCTCGGCTGGCCGGTGCGCACGGGTTATGAGATCAACAGCTCGCCCGCCCTCATCATGCTCTATGAACATCGCTACGGCCTCATCATTGGCGGTGGCGATGGTTTGCTGCATGGGTTCGATGCTGGCGGCCAAATCATTCCGGGATTTCCGCTGTCGTGCGGTGCGGAGGTGTCTTCTTCGCCAATGGTGGTGGACCTTGATGGCAACGGCAGGCGCGAAATCGTTGTGGGTGCACACAATGGCATTCACGTCATTCGAGATTTGTTGCCGTCTGCGAATGGCGCAATTCAATTGCTTGAATGGCCGATGTTCCGTCGCAACTTGCAGCGAACCGGTTCGCCAATCCTCCAAAAAAATTTTACCAAAGATTGATTCCGTTTGCGCCTTTGTAGCAAAATCGCTCCAAAAAAGCGAAGAATTCAGCCACAGATGCACACTGATGAAACACGGATGCGAGCAAGATGATTTCCGACTGCAAACTCGCAACGGTTTTTCTTTAAGCGATAAGGTGCCCAAAGTTAGAGTAAAATTCTGAAAGATTCTGTTCACAAAATTGAAATCGCACAAAAGTTTTTTACTTTTGTGGGCGGAGTTTAAGACTGCTCGAAGAGCTTCGATTTTCAGCTTGGCTGAAAATCGGCGTAGATTTTTTCAAAAAAATGTTAGGAAAAAAATCCGTGAAAATCCGTGTTCATCCGTGGCTTCAAAACCTTTGGTTGCAGCTTTGCTGCGCCGTGAAATCTGTGGTTCGTCGATTCTCTTTTTGATTCCGGTTCGTCCGGTGTAGGTATATTGAAAAATGCCATACAAACTCTTCCCTTTGGGTGACCAACTCAATTTGCCGCTGACATTGCGACGCTATCATGCGTTTGGCGAAGACGCGGCAAATCGATATGATGGCAAGGTTCTCAAGAAAGTGTTTGCCGTCGATTCACGTATGCATTTGCTCACGCTTTTCGCCCAGGCAAATCATGCTTGTTATGATATTTTTCCAGCGACGAAAGCATCGCGAGTTCTTGCTGAAGCCGAGCGCATCGCCCGCCACCTTCTCGGTCTGCAATTTCCACTTACCGCGTTGTATGCGTTTGCTAAAAGCGATCCGGTGCTGCGCCGGCTCACGCAGCAATATCGCGGCTTCCGGCCGACGCTGGCAGCCGATCTCTTTGAGATGATGGTGACGTCGATCAGCGCGCAGCAGATCAATCTGCAATTTGCGTTTACGGTACGCAGCCGCCTGGTGCGGCGTTACGGCGAGAAACTGCACTACAACGGGCAAATTTATTTTGCCTTCCCCTCGCCGAAAAAACTATCACGCGTGCGTATTAGCTCATTGCGCGCGCTGCAATTCACCGAGAAAAAGTCCGAATACATCATCGGCCTGGCCAAGGCGATTCATGCCGGCGGGCTTGATCTTTATAAATTGCAGAACCTCTCCGACGAGGAAATTGCCGAACAACTCCTGCCGCTGCACGGTGTCGGACGCTGGACGGTCGATTGGTTGCTGGCGCGCGGACTTGGCCGCGGCAATGCCATTGCCGCTGGTGATCTCGGCGTGCGCAAAGCGATTCAATATTTCTACTTCAATGGGGAATCTCAATCAGAAGACACAATTCGCGCATTCGCACAACGTTGGGGAAATTTCACCAATCTGGCCGTGCATTATTTGCTGACGGGATTGGCATTAGGCTCGTGACTGGGCGAATTCTTTCTTGCACAAATTGTATCTCATTTGTTTAAAGTTCATATTGCAACTCAAAAGAGTTTTGTTAGATTTGGTAGCGTTACTTGTCCGCACATGGCTTGGTCGTTGCTGATGAATGCCGCCGCGGATTGAAGCACCGGCTTTTTGATGCTCTTGTTTGAAAGTCATTTTGCAGGCCACTGCTTGGACAATAAAGTTTCAGGAGCTAACATGTCCGCTCTCCTCGATCAAGATCTGCAATCTCTGCAGGAAGTGCGCAGCCTGCTCAGCCGTGCGAAGGCCGCGCAGCTCAAGTTCAAAGAATTCTCGCAAGAGCAGGTTGACCGCGTGGTCGCGGCCATGGCTGAGGCCGGCTTCAAGGCGAGCGAGCGTCTCGCGCGCATGGCGGTTGATGAAACCAGATACGGCAAGGTCGCGGACAAAACCATCAAGAATCAATTCTCCACGCGTGATCTTTATGAGGGCATCAAGCATCTCAAGACCGTCGGCATCATTCGCGAAGACACCAAGAAAAAAATTCTGGAGATTGCCGAGCCCATGGGCGTGGTTGCGGCCGTGGTGCCGACCACCAATCCCACCTCCACCGCGATGTTTAAATGTATCATCAGCGTGAAGTCACGCAATGCCGTGGTGGTGTCGCCGCATCCGCGCGCAAAGGATTGCACGCAAGAGGCGGTGCATGTGATGCGCAAAGCTGCGGAAAGCGCAGGCGCGCCGCCGGATTTGTGTTTGTGCTTGTCATTGCCCACGCAAGAGGGCACCAACGAATTGATGCGCCATCGCGACACTGCCGTGATTCTCGCCACCGGCGGAACCGGCCTTGTGCGCGCGGCCTATTCTGCGGGCAAACCTGCGTACGGCGTGGGTCCGGGCAATGTGCCTGTGTACATCGATCGCAGCGCGGATATTCCCAAAGCGGTTGCCGATGCGGTGGCGGGCACGACGTTCGACTGGGGCACGCTGTGTTCTTCCGAGCAGGCGCTGGTGGTTGATGCGCCGGTTGCGGATCGCGTACTCGAAGAGCTCAACAAGCAGAAAGCCTATTTTTTGAATGAAACCGAAGCCGGCAAAGTTGCGAAGGTTTTGGTCACGCCGGAATTTCGCATTAACGGAGAGATGGTGGGACAAGCGCCGCAGCGCATTGCCGAAGCAGCAGGAATCAAGATACCGGAAGACACGCGCGTGCTGGTGGCGCGGCTCGCGGGCGTGGGCAAACAGTATCCGCTCTCGATGGAAAAACTCTCGCCTGTGCTCGCGCTTTATGTTGAAGACGGCTGGCAAAAAGGCTGCGATCGCTGCATGGAACTGCTCAACTTCGGCGGCCGCGGCCACACGCTCGGCATCCACTGCAACGATCGTGACATCATTGTGCAATTCGGTTTGAAAAAGCCCGCATTTCGCATCATCGTCAATTCGCCGACGGCCATCGGCGCGGTGGGATATACCACCGAACTCGATCCCAGCATGACCTTGGGTTGCGGCTCTTACGGCGGCAACATCACCAGCGACAACATCGGCCCGGTGCATTTGATGAACATCAAACGCGTGGCATGGGAAACCAAGCCGCTGGCAAAACCACGCGACACCGGCGCCTGGCGACCCTCAGTTTCCGTGGAAGCGCGCAGCCGCGAGGCCTTCCCTTATCAAAAGGCGTTGTCCTCCGAGGTTTCACGCAAAGGCGTGGCGCATGTGTCAATGCCAGTTGCTGCCCCAATTGCGGTAGAGACGCCCCGCCGGGACGTCTCTGCAAGCGGTGTCTCCACCTCAAGCCCGGCTGCGCCGCCTCGCCGAAACGATTCCACGCAACCCGAGCCTGCTGCACAAAAATTTGGCGCGAGCGGAATGACTGCCGAACAGGTGGATAAAATCGTCGAAGAATTTTCCAAACACCGGAAATGATGCCATTGTCGGGGCGTCCCGGTGCAATGCCCTGGCAAGATCATTCATTTTGAATTGCCTGCCACGCCTTCATCCCGCCGCGTAGATTGACGGCATTGAAGCCGCGTTTTTGCAGAATATTGACTGCGTTCACGCTGCGCGGCCCGGTGGCGCAGTAGACCACAATCTCGCGCGCGCGAAATTCCTCCAATTCCTGCCAACGCCTGCCCAGTTCTTGCACGGGAATGTGTAATGCGCCTACGATATGGCCGCGGCGAAATTCTCCCATTGTGCGCACATCGAGCAAAACCGGCGGGGAAGCGCTGCGCAATTTCTCCGCAACTTCGTCTGCTTGATAATGCCGTATTTTTTTGCCAAGAACAAATTGACGCGCGATGATGATCGCCAGCAATGCGATTGTGACGATGCCGATGATAATCTTGATTGACATTGTCGTTTCTGGTTGATGATAGATACCAGGGACGCCCCGACGGGGCCTCCTCACCGTGTTCTACCTAATCATTTCTGAATTTCCACCCCCACCTGCATCCCCAAATCCGGTGAGCTGTTGAAATAGGCATAATTCTCCGTCACCGCAATGCTCCAGCGCAGACCGTGGCTGCCGTCGATCTTCACCCCCGCAGTGATTTCATGCGCCATGCGGCGAATGCCTTCGCCGGTCACGCCGCGTAAGGGACTGGTGGTGTGGCGATCTTGAATCAAAAGAGAAACGCGTTTGCCGAACGAATGTTCGTAGTTCAACGTCAGTAAATAAATCGGAGATAATTCAAGCTCCGGCAAAATCTCCCAACGACCGGGCTTGGTTATGGCGACATTCAAATCCAGCCAGTTGCGCTGCCAAGCCCACGAGGCGCACACATTGAAACCATAATCGAACGAACCGTTGCCACGGAGTTTTATGTCGTTGCCGGTTGGTAATTCGAGGCCGGCGGCGAGCGCCAGCGCCGGTCGAAGCTTTTTCCCTGTGATTAGTTGTTGCTTCGCAATCAAAGACAAATCCCCAATCCCTGTTCCCGCCAAATCACTTTTGTCTCCAAAGAAAAGCTGCTGATCGAAATACAAAAACACATTGGCATCATGTCGCAGAAAATCCGGGCGATCGCCGTCGGGAAAGCCGAAAATTTTATGAAAGCGCTCGATCATCGGATCCATAAACTGGCCGCCAAAGCGCAGCACTGGCAACTCTGCTGCCAAAGAGAATTTTTCAAATGGCGTATATTCCAGCCGCAGCGTCCAGCGATTCACTTCGGCATCGATCAGAAACGCATCGGCATTCGGGTTGTTTTGCAAAATGCGCTGCACGGTTTCGATCGTGAAAGGATTGCGATTGCCGGACGAATCGAGATTCTCCACAATACCGCCGGATTTGACGAAGGTATTGGCGCGATCGTATGAGAGTCCCACACGAAGCTGATTCACTGGCATTGTTGCTGCCGGTTCCGCGGAGAATGAAAGAAAAGGCAAAGCAACCGGAAATTGATTGTGACTGTGCAGCGGGCCGCGGCGTGTTTTGCTTTGGGCGTTGGCCCGCTTGGAAGAAGCGGCCAGTGGGTTGTTGGCTTGAAAATGATACCCCTCCCGATTTGTCATTCCGAAGGAATCCTGTGACAATTCAGCGCTAACGCTAAACTTCACAAGATTCTTTCGGAATGACAGATTGGGAGGCTCGTGCAAATTGCACATTTGTACGTTTTCAATAGGATTCCCGTAGTCCCCGCCCCTTGTGGGCGGCTCTTCAAAAACAAGCTTTGTCTCTGGCATAGCGCCCCACAAGGGGGCGGGACTACAAAAACCGTGAATTCCGTAGCCCCCGCCCCTTGTGGGCGGCTCTTCGAAAACAAGCGTTGTCTCTGGCATAGCGCCCCACAAGGGGGCGGGACTACAAAGGACGTGCACGAGAAGTGCAAGAGAGATCAAGATTTGGGCATTTTGCAAACGATTTTTCCTTGGGCAAAAATCGGATAAGGGAAACGGCTGTTGTGCCACAAAATACATTCATTCCCTCGCCGAAACAAGCGCCATTTCAAAGGCCTTGCTGATTTCGATAATTCTTGTTACCATTTCGCGCGAACCAAAATGCGACGGCCAAGCCGTCGCAGATCATTCCGCAAGCGCGCATTTCCAATCACAATCAGGAGGCGATTCTGAACACACGCAGGGAGGAATACGACGTAATCGTGGTGGGCGGCGGGCCGGCGGGCGCGACCGCCACGCTCTATTGTGTCCGCCACGGTTTGAAGACGTTGCTGCTCGACAAGGCCAAATTTCCCCGCGACAAAATCTGCGGGGATGCGATTTCCGGCAAGGGCTTGCGCTTCTTGCGCGAGCTGGGTTTGGAAAGCGATCTGCAAGCTGCGCCGAAAGTAAAGGCGCGCGGCATCATCTTTTCCGCGCCCAACGGCGTGAGCGCCGACATCTCTTTCACCCCGCCGCGCTCGAACAAGCAGGTGCACGGATACGTTTGCCGGCGATTGGTGTTTGACGAGGTGTTGTTCCGCGCCGCGAAGAAAAATGCGACGGATTGCATTGAAAATTTCAACGTCGATCAAGTCATCAAGGATGGCGATCGTGCCGTTGGCGTCTCGGGTCGCGATCAAAATTCGGGCGAGACGCAGGAATTTCATGCGAATCTCGTGCTGGGCGCCGACGGCTTCAACTCCATCGTGGCGCGCGGCATGAACCTTTATGAGCACGATTCCCGGCATTGGTGCCTGGCCACGCGCGGCTACTATCGCGGCGTCAGCGAGCTGACAGATTATATCGAGATTCACTTTGTTGAAGATGTGCTGCCCGGCTATTTCTGGATTTTTCCGCTGGAGGAGGGGCTGGCCAATGTCGGCATCGGCATGCTGCATTCCGAGATTCGCAAACGCAAGATCAATCTGCGCGAGGCCCACATTGCGGCTACTGAGTCGCCCACATTTAAGAAACGATTCGCGCACGCGCAGCTTACAGATGCGATTCGCGGCTGGAATTTGCCGCTGGGCAGCAAGCGCCGCCAAATTCACGGCAACGGTTTCATGCTGCTGGGCGACGCCGCCGGTCTGATCGATCCGTTCTCGGGCGAGGGCATCAGCAATGCGATTTATTCGGGACATTTGGCGGCGCAGGTATCCGCGGCCGCGTGTGAAGAACAGAATTTTTCAGCGGAGAGATTGGGCGAGTACGCAAATTTGTTGTGGGGTGAAATTGGCCACGAGCTGCAAACCAGTTTCATGTTGCAGCGCATCGGCCGCATCAAGCCGTTGCTAAATCTCGTGGTGGGCAAAGCGGCAAAGAGCGTCGAGGTGGCGCAATGGATATCGAGCATGATGGCCAACGAAATGCCGAAAGAAGCGCTGGCCTCGCCGATGACATATTTGCGGTTATTGTTCACCTAATTTTTTTAAAGCCAATTCTGTGCAAAAAAGCAAAGATTTTTTGTAAGCGGATTACACGAATATAGCGGATAGCGCCATTTCTTTATCTGCTATATTCGAAGAATCCGCTTACAGTAAGCTTTTGGGTTGCGGCTCGTCCGCCTGTGTAATGATAAATGGATCGTTGGAAAACAAATCCATCAATCCAACGATCCGCTATTCTGTTGCGAAGAGATCCTGCTGCGCCGAGGGCCGGCGAAAATGCTCAGTCGAGAGCGGCCGGCGGATTTGATTGAGGCCGTGCTTTTTGCAGCAGACTTCGAACATGCGGTGCAGCATTTCCGCGCGTTCGCCTTCGCCGGTCATGCGTGTACCGAAACGGGGATCGTTGAGCTGGCCGTTGCGCACGTCGCGAATGGCGTTCAACACTTTGGCGGCGCGCTCGGGATAATGCGTTTCAAGCCAGTTCGCGAACAATTCTTTGAGGGCATAGGCGAGGCGCACCATCACCATGCCGGCGCGCGTTGCGCCGCGTTCGGCTGCTGCGGCGAGAACCGCGGCCATTTCGTGATCATTCAAGCCGGGAATCACCGGCGCAAAATTGACGCCGACGCGCACGCTGG
>SZPB01000179.1 GCA_030263535.1 Cytophagia bacterium CHB2 | reverse complement strand
GACACATTTGATGTGAAAGCACTTTGTGGACAACCGAATTACTCCGCGCGCGGCACTCGTGCACCTAAGCGTGAGGTTCGCTGCGGCGTCGAGATCTTTCGTGCTGCCGGAACAACTCTCAACAAGAATGTGATATTGTTCCGCCTCGTGAATATGTTGACGCTCGGGCTATCGACATTCTTCCTCAGCCTTCGTCAATTTCGAAAGGGCGATCGAGTACTCGTCGTAACGAATCCGCCGACGCTGCCATTCGTGATCGCGGTCAGTTCGCTTTTTCGCGGAGCGGCATATACACTGCTCATCCACGACAACTATCCGGAGATCCTTATCGCGGCAGGGAAGGCCGGCGACAGAAGTCTCAACGTCAAGTTTCTCGGATTTTGGAATCGCTGGCTTTACAAGCACGCAGCGAGGATCATCGCCGTTGGACGGGATATGCGCGAACTACTCAATTCAAAGACCAAAGGCCTCGATGTTTCGATTTCCGTGATACCGAACTGGGCGGAACTTGAAACCGTCGAGCCTCGGCCGCGTGCCGAAAACTCCTTGCTCAAAGAGCTTGGCCTCTCCGACAGGTTCGTTCTACTTTATGCGGGTAACATGGGCTATGAGGCCGGCGTACCCCAAATTCCCGGTGCAGCGATCAGCACGCGCGGCGCCGATCTGTTGAGCCGGTTGCTTGCGCATGAGAAAAAAGTTACCGTGCGGCTCAAACTCACCTGCCAGACATTGCCCGATGTACCGTCTGCGAATGTGATGGGTGAATTGCGCGGCCTGGAAAAGCCTGACGAAATCATTGTGCTTGGCGGGCATCTCGATAGCTGGGACAAAGGCACGGGCGCCCATGATGATGCGGCCGGTTGTGTGCAAGCGATCGAAGCCATTCGCCTGCTCAAGCAGCTTGGCTTCAAACCGAAACGCACGATTCGCGCGGTGATGTTTATGAATGAAGAAAATGGTTTGCGCGGCGGGCGAGAGTATGCGCGTGAAGCGGCGGAAATGAAGGTCAAGCACGTGGCTGCGATTGAATCCGATCGCGGCGGCTTTGCACCGCGCGGATTTTCCATTGATGCAGATTCCATCACAGCGCAGAAAATTTTTTCCTGGCAGCAGGCGTTTGCGGTGATTGGCGCTGATCGTTTTACGCGAGGCGGCAGCGGTGCGGATATTTCACCATTGGTGCAACAGGGTGTGCCGGGCTTGGGGCTGGTTCCGGAGTCGCAGCGCTATTTTGATTATCATCACTCCGATAATGACACCATCGACAAGGTCAATGCGCGCGAGTTGGAGCTGGGCGCTGCGGCCATGGCGATTATGGCGTATTTTCTGTCGGAAGAGCTTTAGCGGAGAGAAATTAGCTAGGCGAGGGTTCTGAACGTTTTTTGATGTCTTTTGCGGAAATAATATTGCCTTGTCCGATACCCGGGCATTTCAAACTTTCCCAATCCCATGCCAGTTGGCTGACGAGGATATGCGGCCAAAAGGGATAACTGCGGCATTGATCCGGCCGCGCTTCATAAACAGTACACTTCAAATCGTTGCCAAGAAAAATGCAGCCCCCCGCCTGATTATCCAACAGGCTGTATTTGCCATGAACGCGGCGCAAATAGCGCTTGCGAAATTGCGGCGTCGGCATGCGCAGGAACGTCGCGAGGCGATGAACTTCCTCGCCGTTCACGAACACGTCGCCCTTTTGGCTGCAGCACGCGCCGCAATTCGGCTGGCATTGGAAGCGCAAGCCATCTTTGTAGAATTCGTCTGCCATCTAAAAAGTCAGTATAAAAAAATAGGGATGATTGATGGGATGTTCTCCGCCCGCCAATCATCCCCAATGTATTGTTTTGTTATTTCTCCGGCCCGAGCATCTTCTCCGGCCTGACGATTTCATCAAATTTCTCAGCCGTCAAGATTCCCAGCTCCACCGCGACTTCGCGCAGCGTCTTGTTTTCGTGATGCGCCTTCTTCGCGATTTTTGCGGCATTGTCATAACCGATATGCGGATTCAAAGCCGTTACCAGCATGAGAGAATTTTCGAGATGCTTCTTCAAATTGCGTTCAATCGGCGCGATACCCGCGGCGCAATGCTCCTCGAAACTCTCGCACGCATCCGCCAGCAGGCGAATCGACTGCAACAGGTTGTAGATGATCACCGGCTTAAACACGTTTAATTCAAAATTGCCTGAAGCCCCGCCGATGTTGATGGTGACATCGTTGCCGATCACTTGCGCGGCGACCATGGTCATGGCTTCGGATTGCGTGGGATTCACTTTGCCCGGCATAATCGAACTGCCCGGCTCGTTTTCCGGAATGCTGATTTCACCGATGCCGCTGCGCGGTCCGGAAGCCAGCCAGCGAATGTCATTGGCAATTTTCATCAGCGAACAGGCAATGGTTTTCAATGCGCCGCTCGCCATCACCAGGGCATCGTGCGTTGCCAGGGCTTCGAATTTGTTGGCCGCGCTCACGAACGGATAGCCCGTCAACTCCGCAATTTTCGCAGCGGATTTCACCGCAAATTGCGGATGCGTGTTGAGTCCGGTGCCCACGGCCGTGCCGCCCAGCGCCAGCTCACACAGGTCCGGCAGAATTTTTTGGAGGCGATTGAGACCTTGATCGAGCTGACGCACATAGCCCGAAAACTCCTGGCCGAGCGTGAGCGGCACGGCATCCATCAAATGCGTGCGCCCGATCTTGATGACGTCTTGAAAATCCTTTGATTTTTTTGCAAGCGTGTCGCGCAGTTGGGATAGCATGGGAATTAAGCGGCGATGAATTTCATGGACGGCAGCCATGTGCATCGCGGTGGGAAACGTGTCGTTCGATGATTGCGCTTTGTTCACATCGTCGTTCGGATGAATCGGTTTTTTGCTGCCCATCTTGCCGCCGCTGATTTCAATGGCACGATTCGAGATGACTTCATTCACATTCATATTGGTTTGCGTGCCGCTGCCGGTTTGCCAAACCACCAGCGGAAAATGATCGTCAAGTTTGCCGGCAATGACTTCCTCCGCCGCCTGCACGATCAACTTGGTTTTGTCTGCGGGCAAAAGCCCGAGTTCCTGATTCACCAACGCTGCTGCTTTTTTGAGAATGCCAAAGGCCCAAATCAACTCACGCGGCATGCGCTCGCTGCCAATCTTAAAATGAACCAGGGAACGCGCGGTTTGCGCGCCGTAGTAACGGTCGCTGGGAACTTGAATCTCGCCCATGCTGTCGGTTTCAATGCGGAAGTCCATAACTTCCTCCTTTCACATAGAGAACGAATTTTGATCACATATGACTCTTGACGCAGCCAATATAATCAGAAAAATGCCTGGGAAACAAGGATGTTTTCAATGACACACGGGGGTTGCGCGCCAGTGTTTTCTTTTGTATGTTGGCTAAATTTTTGGGATGACACACGAGGAAAAGATGCCCTACGAACCCGTCATCGGCTTGGAAGTTCACGCGCAACTTTCGACCGAATCAAAAATTTTCTCTTCTGTCAGCACAACATTCGGTGCGGCCCCGAATTCACAAGTCTCTCCGGTTTGCGCGGGTTTGCCCGGCGTGCTGCCGGTGTTGAATCGCAAGGCCGTCGAGTTTGCTATTAAAATGGGGCTTGCGACCAATTGCAAAATTGCGCCGTTTTCGCTTTTTGCGCGCAAGCATTATTTCTATCCCGACCTGCCCAAAGGCTATCAAATCTCACAGTATGAAGAGCCGTTGTGCGAGCACGGCTGGCTCGATCTTGAACTCGAAAACGGAACGCACAAACGTGTGCGCATCATTCGCATTCATCTTGAAGAGGATGCCGGCAAATCCATTCATGCGGAAGAATTTGTTGCGGAGAATGAGACGCTTATCGACTTGAACCGCTGCGGCGTGCCGTTGATTGAAATCGTCAGCGGGCCAGATATCGCTTCGCCGCGCGAAGCGAATCGTTATCTCGCGAGCATGCAGCAGCTCGTGCGCTATCTTGGCATTTGCGACGGCAACATGGAAGAAGGCAGCCTGCGCTGTGATGCGAATGTTTCCGTGCGGCCGGTGGGCCACAAGGAATTTGGAACAAAAATCGAAATCAAGAACATGAACTCGATACGTCACGTCGAGCGTGCGCTCGAGGCCGAGATACAGCGCCAGATTGACATTTTGGAAAATGGCGGAACCATCGCACAAGAAACCCGGTTGTGGGATGCCAGCCGCGGCGCGACGATTTCGATGCGTTCGAAGGAATTCGAACACGATTACCGTTATTTCCCCGAGCCGGATCTGGCGCCGTTGCGCGTCGATGAAGAATGGCGCGAACGGGTGAAAGCCTCGTTGCCGGAATTACCGCAGGCGCGGCGCAAGCGTTTTATGGAAGAGTATAAACTCTCGCGGCCGCATGCCGAAGTGTTGACCGAGGAGCGCGGCATTGCCGATTATTTTGAAAACGTTGCGCGGCATGTGGCTGATGCAAAGCAAGCCGCCAATTGGGTGATGGGCGAAGTCTTGCGCGTTCTCAGTGATGAAAAAATCGAAATCAGCGCATTCAATTTGCCGCCGCAGGCGCTGGCCGAAATGATCACGCACATCGAGCAGGGCGCGATCAACAACAAGGTTGCCAGGGAAGTCTTTGAGCAGATGTGGGCAACAGGAAAATCCGCAAGGGAGATTGTCAAGGAAAAAGGCCTGGAGCAGGTTTCCGATGCGGGCGTGATTGAGAAAGCCATCGCCGAGGTGCTGGCGGCGCATCCCGAGGAGGTTGCGCGCTATCGCGCCGGCGAGCAGAAAGTTTTTGGATTCCTCGTGGGGCAATTGATGAAGGCCACGCGCGGCAAAGTGAATCCGCAAATGGCGAATCAGGTGTTGCGGGAGAAGCTTGAATAATTCATAAGACGCGCCGCTTTTAAAGATGCTGTCGCGATGCGCGCGGCAAAAGCGCCCGCGCGCGATGAGTGCAGTAATTTCTATCCGTCGTGTATTATCGCTCAGGTGAGTGGATATGTCCGTCAATCTTACCAGCTCAAAAAAAATTGATTTTGCAGAATATCTTGCGCTGCCGGAAACGATGCAGCGTTATGAAATTATCGATGGGGAGATAATCATGGCGCCTGCACCGACGGCCCGGCATCAAATCGTGCTGGGCAATTTGTATCGCGCGCTGTTCAGCTTTGTTTCGAAGCGAAGATTGGGATTCGTTCTCTTCGCGCCGTTGGATGTCGTCGTGCGCCGCAAGCCCAGGCTGCGCACCCGGCAGCCGGATTTGATTTTTGTGAGCACAGCGCGACAACACCTCGTGGGCGATAGAATCGACGGCGCGCCGGATCTTGCCGTCGAGATTTTGTCTCCGGAGGAGACCCGCCATAAAATTGCGGCGAAGCTCAAAGATTATTGCCGCATCGGCGTGCGCGAATGCTGGCTTGTTTCTCTCGAAGCCGAGACCATCGAAGTGCTGCGCCTTTCCACAGGCAAAGCCAAACGCCTCGACCTTTACGACTTCGGCGACGTTGTGCGCTCCGAAGTTTTACCTGATTTGGCTTTATCCACGAAAAAAATGTTCGCATGAACCGGCCACAATCCTTCTTCACCCATCTCGCCTGTACGCGCTGCGACAAGACTTACGCAAAGCACGAACGTTGCGAGCTATGTTCCTGCGGCGCGCCGCTGTTTGCGCAGTATGATTTGGCTGCAGCACGCGAACATTGGCCAAAGGCCTCTTTGCGCGAGGCGGAGAGCAGTTTGTGGCGTTATGCGCCGATGTTGCCGGTGCTCGATCAAAAGAATCGCGTCAGCCTCGGCGAAGGCTGGACGCCGCTTTTGTCCGTCAAAAATCCGGCAGCGTCTTTCGGATTGCGCCATCTGTGGATCAAAGACGAATCGCCCAACCCGACGGCTTCGTTCAAAGCGCGCGGCATGTGTTTGGCAATCTCGCGCGCGAAGGAGTTGGGCATTCACAAAGTGGCTGTGCCCTCGGCGGGCAATGCCGGCAGCGCGACCGCCGCTTATGCTGCAGCGGCCGGCATGCCGGCGCATGTGTTCATGCCTAAAGATGTTCCGAAAGCTTTTCAGCAAGAATGCGATTTTTTGGGCGCCCAACTCGAATTGATTGACGGCTTGATTACCGATTGCGCCAAGCGCGTGATCGCCGGCAAAGCTACAGAAGGCTGGTTTGATATTTCCACGCTCAAGGAGCCGTATCGCGTTGAAGGAAAAAAAACGATGGGGTATGAGTTGGCTGAACAATTCGATTGGGAGTTGCCCGAAGTCATCATTTATCCCACCGGCGGCGGCACCGGTTTGATCGGCATGTGGAAAGCATTCGACGAGATGCAGCAACTCGGCTGGATCGGGCCGCAGCGGCCGCGCATGGTAGCCGTACAATCCGACGGTTGCGCCCCCATTATTCGTGCGTTCGAGCAGGGTCTTGATCATGCCCCGGAATGGCAGAACGCGCACACTGTGGCCGCGGGCTTGCGTGTGCCGCGTGCGGTTGGAGATTTTCTCATGCTGCGCGCCCTGCGCGAGGGTCACGGCACGGCTGTCGCTGTGGCCGAAGAACGTATTGCCGGAGCGACACGCCAATACACGCGAGCCACCGGAATCTTTTTGTGCCCGGAGGGCGCTGCAGCGCTGGAAGCCGCGAAGCTGTTATCCGCTTCCGGCTGGCTCAAACCGGAGGAGCGCGTGGTTGTGTTCAACACCGGCTCAGGTTTGAAGTACGCGGATTTGTTGTGATAAATTTTTACATCGCGCCAGTTTTCTTAAGATTTTGTTCAAAATTTTCATGAACTTTAACCGTTGCTTCGTTGTTCAAAGAATGTCCATAAATTCCCCTACAAGTCAAATAGATGCCGGCCAGCATTGACGATAAACATTCACGCATCGGAGGACGCCATGCCTGCCTTTCGTCGTTACTCTCCACGCCGTAACTCCACGTTTGGATTCCTTGCATTGGTAGCTGCGTTGTTCCTGACCATACTACTGGCGGCGTGCGGCAGCAGCCGCTTAACCACAGACCGCGCCTACAGCAAACTGAAGCCAAAAGAGCAACTGCCGGATCGCGAAATTCGCGAGATGCCCGAAAATTTGGTGATCAAAATTTCAAATATCGCTGATGCGGGCAAAAGCTTCCGCAATTTTGTCGTATTGTACGTCAACGGCCAGGAAATTTCGCCGGTCGAAAAGCTTTCGAATTTCACCTCGACCTACACTTATCCCATGCGCCTGCAGCATGGCGTGTATGATGTCAAAGCCGAATACCATGTCGTGGGCTTTTGGCGTGAACAGGTGTTTGATATTATTGTTGACGAACCGGTTAAGGTTTTGCCTGATCAACGCACACTTCTGCAAATTAAGCTGGACAAAGATGACCGTGGCCGGCTGCGGCAGAATCCTGCGCGCTTTCAATTGCGTTATGAACAACTGGCCGCCACCCCTGCACCTGCCGTCTTGGAGAAGCGCGTCGCCGAGCCAACGCCCCGGCCCTTTATCATTGAACCCGCTCCGGAAGTAATCGATTCAAGGCCGATCGTGACGCGTCCGGCGCCAAATGTTGTTGTGCCTGCGCCGGTGCCACCCGTGGTTCAACCTGCGCCGCAACCGGTTGAAGCCGTGCCCTTGCCGGCAGATGCTGTCACGTTGCAAATCAATACAAGCCCTTCCGGTGCGGATGTCATCATTGATGATCGTTACTACGGTCAATCACCGGTAAAAATTGCGGTAAGCAGCGGGCAAAATCACATCGTGCAAATTTCGCGGGCCGGCTACGCCGAAGTCGTGAAAATTTTGAATGCCGCGGAGTTGCGCGAGCAGCCGTTGATGCAATTGTTGATCAAGCTCGAACCCGCGGAAGCAAAGAATCAGAATTGAGGCTTTTCTGAAACTGGAATTGCTTCCAAAGCCGGCAAAGCGATCGCCTTGCCGGCTTTTTTGTTTGCAAGAGGCGGAAGTAATCATTCAAACCCGAGGCAAGATCTCGTTCGATTACCCGGCTCTTGGGATTAATTTTTTCTGAGCCTTGACTTTCCGCAAAAACTTGTTATTCTTTTTGCGCCCACGCCGCCACGGGCCGTTATTCCAAACTTTTGGTTGCGCACTTCACCTTTCAATGTATGGAATCTCTATGAAACAGATGAGCAACGCTGCGGGCATGAAGCTCTTTCTTGGTTTTTTGATCGTGGGTTTGAGCGGCGCTGCCGGGCGGGTCTTGGCAGCTTCACCGTTTTTGAGCCTGCCAACGTTGACTGTCGAGAATGTCAAAACTCCGGGGTTAACGGTACAGATTGATAATGTCACGGATGATCAGAGCAGCCGTAGAAGCTCGGTCGAGTTTTTTATTGACGGCAAAAAAATCTCGCCAAGCGTTGCGCGCAAACAGGGCCGCCGCGATTATGTTTTTGAGATTGCGTTGGCGCCGGGCATTTACAAAGTCAAGGCGGTTTATCGCGCGAAATCTTTTTGGAAAGAGAAATCTTTTGATCTCATGACGCATGACGGGCACGTTCGGGTTTATCCCGCACACCGCACTTTTCTGACCATAGCATTAGACAAGAATTCCGATGGCACGCTGCGCGATAAGAAAAACTATTTTACTGAAATGACTCGGCCGCTTGCCCCCGCTGTCGCACGTGAGACCCAGCAGTACGCTTCTCCTAACGAGGCTGCGCCAACGCCGGCAACGTCCTTAACTTCTTCACTAGCGCAACCGGCGCCCGCGGTTGAGCATATGCCGCCAACCGCGGCTTCGTCTGCTGCGCCAGCGACAAGGCCCGTCATCACGATTGCGCCGCCAGCGAGCGTGCCAGCGGCGCCGCACGGAATCGCCCCAGCCAGCGCCTCGCAGCCAGCCGCGCCGCCAACAGAGATAATCCAGCCGAATCCGCCTCGCGCCGGGAAGATTGCCCTGCAAATTAACACTTCGCCGAGTAGCGCCGATGTTATTGTTGATGATCGGTATCTCGGCCAATCGCCATTGACGACGTACGTGGAGCGTAGTCGCAGCCACGTGATTCAAATTTCCAAAGCCGGCTACATTGAAATAATGAGGATTATCGATGCGCGTGTGCTTGGTGACGAGAATACCTATTTGATGATCGAGAAACTGGAAGCGCAAAAATGAGCGGTACATGCCGCGATGTCAAGAACCCTGGTACGGCGGCTTGTGCTCCCAAAGAATTAAGATGACTTTTGGGTGGCTTCAAATCTTTCTGGGTTGGAGTGAATATATCCGAGTTTTTTGTTACCCACCCCAAAAAACACCGCCCGCATGATCTTCACAAAAAGCGTTGCAGCGATGAAGGTCACGCGGGCGGCGGTATACACGAAGTCTTGATCAGCCGCTTTATCTCACCTCAAACTGCCCATCCAGGCTCAACACCTCGAGTTGATTATTCCCAGCAGCGCGCACCGCGACATTCGATATCCAAATGCGATAAATCGTCCCCGGAGCGACTTGTGAGTTGACTTGAAAGTTAACCTCGAACAGGCGGCTGGGTTTCTCTTGCGGGGGCAGCGTTCTGCCCGCGTCATCGAACAACACAACGCGCAGCGTCGGGGGGCCCGTTGTGGCGATGATGTTGCTATCAAGGTTTTGCAGCGGCAGGCCAACATCGCGCGTTGCGTCGCGCGGCGACAAGCCGAAGCCTTCTGCGTTGTTGTTCACGTTGGCATGCACATCCAGTTGCACGGCGCGTAAGTCATCCGCGCTGATGACGGAAAATGGAACGAGATTGCGATTTGCGCCAGCCGCGCCCGCACCGCTGCCGGCAATCATCACTACACGCCGGCCAGGAATGGCAAGAGGGAACAACGTGACAGTTACGTGTTGCTCGACGCCAGATTCAATTTGCACGCCGGAAGTCACCCCGCGATATTCCAGCAAACTTCCCACCTCGAGATCATCTGACCACGCTTCCACCACGATGCGGCGATCTTCACCGGGCGTGACATCGAGCGAGGCCGAGAACGTCGAATCGCCGGGCGGTATGCGAATCGTCGTGTGCGCGAGCGTGTCTTGATCAAAAAAAACGTAAATTTCAATGCGATTGACTTGCTGAATGTTCACGGATTTCCGCAGATAATTACCTGCTTCACTCCGATGCAAAACTCCTTTAACAAATTCCAGTTGTAAAGCGAGATTGGCAGGGTTTGAAGCCGTCGGCTGCGAAGATGAGCAAGCCAGCGCTGATAATATCGCCGTTAGGACACAGAGGGATTTTAGAATAACTTTCATGAAGTCTTCGAGTTGCTGTCGATTCGTAAGAAACTCCCGCCCAATTGGTGATTTAAAGAGTTGTGTTGCGATCGTCATCATACGTGAAACACCGCATGCGAGGTTATTGCACCATAAATCGTTCAAGTTTGCGATACTTTCCTGCCACGAATTCGAGAAAATATACGCCGCTTGCCACCGGCAAACCCCTTGCATTTCGTCCCTCCCAGCTTAAGGTCCAACGTCCAGCAGGCTGCACGCCCGGCGAATCACGCCAAATTTCTTGCCCGAGTAAATTGTGAATCTTGATTTCAACAAACGAGGCCTCCGGCAAATCGTAACGCCATTGCACCGCCGTATGCAGGCGGCGTTGCAGAGGATTCGGATAGCCGGCGGTGAGATTGAAGGTTTTTGGCAACTCCGCATTCATCTCTTCTGTATGCAAATTTAGTGTGAGCAGTTCATCTGTCACGCTCAAACCGGTTGCGGCAATCACGCGATCAACCGCAAACACCAACGGCAAATCGATTGTTTGTTCACGTTGATTTACCGGTGAGGTTTGATCTTTCGACCAGACCAACAGCCGCAATTCATTGTTGCGAATTTTCCAGCGTGCTTCCCAGCGCCCGGCAGTTGCGCTTCCCGCTCCGGCGGGATGATCGGAAGGCCGGCCCTGCAATTTCCAGGTTGCCTGCCAGGCGCGCAGATCTTGCGAGGCTTGCCATTGCAAACGGGTTTTCGCGGCGGCGAGTGGCGCCAGCCGCAATTCGAAATCACTGCTGCCTGCGCTCACCGCGGAGCCTTCTTGCTGCAGGATGAGATCAACCAAAGCAACGACATCTGCGACATCGATCGACTCGTCGGTGAATGCGTTGCTCGCCCAACAGCTTTTGTCAATCACACTCGTACGGCGCTGCAGGATCACATCGATAACATAAAAGATATCGCGCAAATCCAGCAGGCTGTCGAGATTGGCGTCGCCGCGATGCGGTACCCATTCGCGCAGCACAACGCTGTTGTTGCGAGTATTGCCATCGGCCGTGTCCGAACCCGTGCGGAATAAAATTGTGTTGAAGCCCTCATGCAGCGCTTCTGCTTGAAATGTGACGTTGAAGCGTGCGCCCAACGCCAGTTCCGGCACATTGATTTCCTGACGCAACACACCGTCCAGCAGCAGGCGCGCTGTCGTCGGCGCTGAAACGCCCGGCCCGGCATTGACTACAACAAACGCTGTGTTGAAACTATAATCCGGACTCAGGCAGTTGGTCAACGCCGCGCTCGAGATTTGCGCCTGCAAATCTGGAAATTGCTGCACCGCCAGGTTGACTCTCACAGAAATATCGCCGGCAATGGAAGCGATACGAACGGTACCGTTATAACTGCCGGGCGGGAGATTGGTCAAATCAATAGCAATTGCTAGCGTATCCGATTCCGTGCGCGTCTCGCCCGTTTGCGGGGACACGCGCAGCCAGGCTTGATCCACTGTGGCAAACCAATTGAGCGCGCCGCCTCCGGCATTGCGAATGATGAGTGTTTGCGGCGGAGGATTGGAACCAGAAGGAAAGCCGGTGAATGACAAACTCGCGGGATCGACGGCGAGCACCGGCGGTTGCGGATTCACCAGAAAATTTACGGTAATGGATTGCGTTCCAGCATTTGAATTAATGTTGAAAACACTGGAATAAGTGCCCGCACGTACGATCGTTATACTGGCGGATACCCAGATCGTATCGGTTTCCGAAGTGGTCGTACCGGTCGAGGGAAAGACTGAGAGCCAGATGGCATCTTCGCTTGTGCTCCAAGTCAATGTGCCGCCGCCGGTATTGGTGATGAGCACCGGTTGAAAAGGCGGATTGACCAAACCTTCGGTTGCCGTAAAACTCAAACTCGTAGGCGTCGCGCGCAGCGCTGCCGGCAATGCGCTAATCTCGAAATCGACGTTGATTGTGGTTTCACCGCCGTTTGACAACAAGATGAGGCTGCCGCTGTATGTGCCGGCGCGCAGATTGACCGTAGCCACACGCACAGCGATTTGATCCGTTTCCTGCGTGGTGGAGCCGGTATCCGGAAATACCGTGAGCCAGGTTTGATCGCTGCTCACGCGCCAGCGCAAGATGCTGTCGCCGCTATTCGTGATGTTGACGTTCTGCGCCGGCGGATCGGGACTGCCTTGCGTTGCTGCAAAACGCAAACGATTTGTATTCACCGCCAATCTCGGTTCTGCCGGTCTGATCACAAGCGTCACCCCGACAACGGCGATGCCGCCGTTAGACGTGAGATTGATATTCCCCAGATACGTACCGGCCGCCAAGCCGCCGGGATCGACGCCGACGCTCACCTGTTCGATTTGCGTGGTGATCAAGCCGCTGGCGGGGTTGAGCGCAAGCCAGGGTTGATCCGCAACGGCGTTCCAATTCAAGATGCCGCTGCCGCTGTTGCGAATCTCAAAAATTTGCCGCGGCGGCTGTTCGCTTTCTC
>SZPB01000178.1 GCA_030263535.1 Cytophagia bacterium CHB2 | reverse complement strand
CGACATTTCACCAATCGTCACCGGCCAGTTGGCTTGCGAAAAATCCAAATGGCGATGGCGCAGGCTCAACTCGCGCGCGTAGGTGTAAGACCAATGATAAGTCGGCACCGTCATGATTTCTTGCGCGCTGGCGCTCGCGGCGAGCAGGAATGATACGATCATCAAACCCAAACCGCGTGAAACAGGGCGAAACCGTTTGTTGTTTTGATCAAAAAGCCGGCGAACATCCTTGTTCATTTGGCAATATCCTCAACTCGATTCATTCGATGTATCGCTTCATTCAGAAAAAGCTCGGTACAACACGACATTCTTGATTAATGTTCTTGCAACGGCTTGGCCGTTGCATTTAAAACTTGGGAGTCTTCACGATGACGAGTTCCGGCTAACCGCGCGGGCGGATTCGCCATTTGTGGGCGGACACGAAACCATCTTTGCAAGAGACTCGGCGCCGGCCCGATCTCGCATTGCTGCTGAATCACCTCGAGATACTGCTGCGCGATGAGTTGCAGCGTGAAATTCTCTTCAAACGCCTGGCGCGCGCGGCGGCCCGCTGCCAAACACGGTTGCGGCGCTTGCACCAGTTGCCGCAGTTGCGCGACGATGGCGTCTTTATCATGATCTTCATCGAACACCCAGCCGCATTGCAAGGCCTTCACCATGTCGATCAACTCGCAGGGCTTGCTCGCCAGGCCGAGAATCGCGCGGCCCGCGGCCATGTAGGTGTAGATCTTGCTCGGCACGCCGAAACCAATCGCTTCACGCTCGTGTGACACCACGGCGAGATCAGCGGCAGCGAGCGAATGCTCCATCAAATGGCGCGGCTGATACGGAAAAAAGAGAACATTGTTCAGCTTGCGCGCCTGCGCCATTTCTTGCAGCTTGGGTTTCTTCACGCCTTCGCCGATAAACACAAAGCGAATCGGCACATCCTGCAGCTCGGCTGCGACTTCGATCAAAATTTCCAACCGTTGCCGCCAGCCCATGTTGCCCGAGAAGAGCACGACGAATTTATCGAGTAGGCTGTGCTCGGCCGCAAACCTGCTCTCCGTTTTCGGCATGTCGCGCACGACTTGAGGATCGCACCAATTGTGAATGATGGCGGTTTTGACATGCGCATAGCGCGCTTTGACGACTTGTTCCATGTACTGGCCGATGCAAACCGCCACGTCGGTGTGCCGCAGCGCCCAGCGGTTCACGCGGCGCCACACGCGGTCGAGCAAGCTGCCCTCACGCAACACGCCGACGGCGCAGGACAATTCCGGATGCAGATCATAAAACAGCGCGATGAAGCGCTGGCCGCGGATGATTTTCATCAATGCGCCCACCACGTGGGCCATGGGCGGATTCGTGCTGATGAGCAGCGGCGCTGACCGCGGCGAAAATAACGCCAGCGCTGCCAAGCACAGCGTGCCCCACATCCAGTTGAGCGCTTCACCGGCGCGATTGCTGCGGTTGAACGGCAAGCGCGGCAGCCGCCGCACCGGCACGCCCTTGCGCGTTTCACGCCACGCGATTTTTTCTTCTTTGACGTAACCGTGATACCCGGGCGTCAACGTCCGCACGCTGGCGGCCACACCCTGCCGGCGCAATTCGATCATCAGCTCTTCGAACAAAAACGCGGTGGAGGAGAGATCCGGCGCGTATTGCTCGCTGACGAGCGTGACGCTCAATGATTTATTTTTCTTATGCTTTGTCAAAAAACGTTCGATTAAACTTGAGAGCCGATTTTTGTTAAAAACTGAATTTTGTACAAAGTCTGACTGAACCCGCGATGGATGCGGGTTTGCTTAGGATGCCAATCGACCAATTGGGTGATGCACAAAAAATTTCACCCGAGAGCTTGCTGGCAACTCCGAAGGAGTGAAATGTTTATAGCCATGCGCGCACACCATCTCTACAAACTCCGATAGGAGTGGCATATTTGGTTTTCACGATAAAGCCGTGGGCCACGGCGATAAGATCTACGCCAGATTTCAGACAAGCTGAAATCCGAAGCCCGGCGGGCGGCTCCAACGGATAGATTAACGCCAGCGGATAAAGCTTTTTGTCTTTTTCTCCGTTGGTCTTAATCTATCCGTTGGTGATAAAAAGTTAGAATTCTATTCTAACTTTGATTTACTAATCCACCTACATGTCACTCCTTCGGAGTTGAGGGCCGTTCCAGCACACCGTCAAGTTGAAAACCGATGGCCGTCCGCTACGGTCGTGAAAGTCCCATAGGGACGAAGCGAACCTAGCCCCGCGATTGATCGCGGGGAATAAAGACAAATGTTCTCAGAAGTCCCGCAGGGACGATTGAATATGTGTAATACAGCGCTGTCATATTCAACCGTCCCTGGCGGGACTAAGATTCCTTTCCCTTTCAAACCACGCCATAAATGGCGTGGCTATTATCAATTGTCCCTTCGGGACGAATAAGTGAAACGACTTTACGTTGTAGTACTCAAGAAGCGCCGCCAACAAAAGAACTTCACCCAGGTCGAATTGGCAAAGTTGCTGAAATCCAATCAGTCGCGCGTTGCCAAAATGGAAGCGGGTGATCCCTCCGTTACGCTTGATCTTCTGGTCAAATCTCTTTTGGTTCTGGGAACGACCAAAAAAAGACCTTGCAGGAATGATCTCCCGAGGAAGATGAAATCATGCGTTCATTGGTCTCGACTTCTTGAACCTCTAGGACCATATGTGTCAAGCTAAGGGTTTGGAAGAAAGCGAAAGCCCCGAGAGGGGCGCCATATGAAAGCTTGGGGCAACGCCCCAAGATAGGATTCAACCCATAACCCGAACGCCAACGGCGCGACATAGAATGGGTCTAAATCGCATACGTGATTTCATTTCGCCCTTGCAGGGCTGCAAACCCGGACGAATTCTTGTTTCCCAGGGCGTTGCCCTTTGCTATCACATTTGTCCCCGTTGGGGACAGGTGCTTTTCATTAGCTTGACACCTATGCCCTAGGACTGATGTCTTCCACTTCTCGGTTGAGCGCTTCACCGGCGCGATTGCTGCGGTTGAACGGCAAGCGCGGCAGCCGCCGCACCGGCACGCCTTTGCGCGTTTCACGCCACGCAATTTTAGCGCTGTTGATTGCCTTAATCTATACTCTCTTGTATTCAGCAAAGCTAAATTGCGTCTTCATATTCGCCAAGTACGCAAACTAAACCGAAACACCAAGTATGCAATCCATCCACTATTTCTCTTACATTCTCAACATTAACATAGTCTGAAAGCTTCTTGAAAACATTGCCTTGTTTATCAACTGGGTAACGAAAAGTCTCTGAGCTATTATCAAGCATATCAAACTGTGAAATCTGGTTTTCAATTGCGATCATTTCATCAATTGGAATATCCAATTCCACTTCGGATATCAACTCCTTGACTCTTTGCCATAGCTGTGTCAAGTTATGGCTCTTAATAGATTTGTGTTGTTTCCCTAAGTATAGCGTCGCAGCAAGTATTATTTCTTTGAGTGCTAATTCGATGTAGTGTCTATAAAGAAACAGTATGGGAAAAATGAGGGAATCTATTGAAGTTTGGTCTGTTTTTGCATATTCCACCAATTTGTCAGCGGCGTCTCTATAGCCCTCCGAATAGATTGAAAAACCCTCAGCTTCGCCCCTGATTTTAAGACGAGCTACATTCCACCAGTCTTTTCTCTCGGAAAACAGCGATTTCTTTTTTTCTGGCCAACTCAAGTTTTGCAATCTGTCTTCTAGTAGGCTCATATGTGTAAATCCGATAACTATTGAGATGAGTTTTATTACTCGCATCTACCTTATCGGTAGGTTAGCTTGCCAAACGAAATTCTGTGCTCTATCCATAAACAGAATAAACGCACTTTGCTCTTTTACGCTTTGGAATTCACCCGACTTCTTATCTTTGTCACGCCGCTTTCGTGTTCATAGTACGAACTTTGCTTTTTGTTTTCTTAAAATGAGGCCAAACGTTTGAGCTACCACGATGTTCGGCGAAGCCATCACGTTTTCGTTTTGCATTCACATCATATTTTTAATTCTCTCCGAGTACCCACGTTTATACAACATTAGTCACCAATTATGCAATTTGATTGCTGCTCTTTATATTCTGAATCATGCGTAAGGGCGTTAACAAAACCCTTATGGTTATTGATGATTTGTGGTGCAGCAGAAGGCAGGCCCAATGCTGAAACTTGTCTGTAAGAAAATATGGTAGCCCACCGGCTGTTTGTCCAGATAAGTATCTCGGTAAAGCGAATTTCTGCATCGTCCATATGCTAGGCTCATTATATTGTTTTCCAATCATTTTACAATGGTGGCAACTCGTTTGACCAAATTCTTCTGCATTTGGGGCATTGGAATTTCTCGCCATACTCTTCATGTCCAATGCTCAACATTATCTGCGGTGGCCAAGTACATCTGCAAAGTTGATACCCAAGTTCTTTTGCCGCTTTTGCTTCAGCAAGTCTAAAAGCTTGTTCAGCTTCAGCAAAACCTTTATCAACTGCCTCTTTATCCGGGCTATCGGGAAGCAAATCTTTTGCTTTTTTGAAGATTGAGATCGCCTTGCTCCCTAATTCAATTGCTGCAGTCAATCCTGTGATGTCCATTCTGCTGTCCTTTTGTTTTCCGAATTGAAAAGAACGAATCTAAAGATTCGTTCTTTTCATTTACTGCTCCTCGAAACTCGTGAAGGTGCCATTTTCGAAGTGCAAAGACGTCACCTTTCTATTTGTCAGCGCGACACTATAAAGCTGGCTGATTTGAGCTGGTGTGAGCAAACGCGCAGATGTAGACATATCAGGTATAGGCGAATAATAAATCCAAACTTCGCGTACCCCAGATGCATTTCCAAACCGTTGTGTCTCTGCAGGATCTCCCCAACAGGCTCTCACTTGCTCCTGTGTCATGCCAATACGCGGCCTACCTTCCAGTATGTCTTGTTTAGTGATGGGCGGTAAGTTAGGGTGCATATTAACGTAGTTTTGGCGGCGCTGGGCTGCTATTTGTTCTGCTGTTGGTCGCTGGTAACCGCCACCTGTCGTCGCACAACCAGAAACTAAGCCAAGAAATTGAAACGCCATAATGAGTAGTGTTTTTTTCATCTTCCTGACTCCCATGTTGCTAAATCCTGTATAGAACGAAATTATCACTGACTAAACCAAAGCAACGTTCTAAAAACTTCTTTTAACAATGACGCTTGAAAAGTGTGGAGCACGCTACAAATCCAAGACTATGAACAAGCCTTGATTAAGAAAGCTATAATAATAATGGAAAGAGCAAATTTTGCCAAATCCCAAACATTGATCACAAAGCTAAGTACAGCTGCGAGAATAGCCCCACCGATTCCATCTTCTGCATACATCTGAATAATCATCATAATTGAAACTATAAGCCTCCAGATGACAACTACGGCAATATAGATTAACCCAATCCAAATCAATAAAGAGATCATGATGTTTCTCCGCAGATGACTTGGAAGATGCTGAGTATTCTCAACATCATTCCCCGAATGAATCCTAACATCTCAATTATTTGCTTTAAATGCTCAAAACCAAGGTGGCGATGGCACCTAATGGAAGTCGATAATCAAACTCGGTAATCGCGGTCTGCTCTGCCACGGCTTGGCCGTGGTATCTACTGTGGTCAAGCCACGGCCAAGCCGTGGCTGAACATTACCGAACTTGACTGTCAAAACTCATTAGGAGACAGGCTCAAATCGCCCGCGCCTTCTTCGTAATAATACCCCCAAACAGCGTCAACAGAATAATTTTCACATCAAAGCCGAACGACCAGTTTTCAATGTAAAAAATATCATGCTCGATGCGCTTGTCGATCGAGGTATCGCCGCGCCAGCCGTTCACTTGTGCCCAGCCCGTCATGCCGGTTTTGACCTGATGGCGAATCATGTAGTTCGGCACTTTGGTTTTGAATTGGCGCACGTGATACGTCCGCTCCGGGCGCGGGCCGACGATGCTCATGTCCCCGGTCAGTACATTCCAAAATTGCGGCAGCTCATCAAGGCTCCATTCGCGCAAAAACTTGCCCAGCCTGGTGACGCGCGGATCGTTGCGGGTTCCGAGACCGGCAGCCTGATCGAATTGCTCCGCCCCGGATTTCATCGAGCGGAATTTCACCATGTTGAAAGGCCGGCGATTGACGCCGATGCGTTCTTGCTTGAAAAAGATGGGGCCGCGCGAGCTGAGTTTGATCGCGATCGCAATCACCACCATCAACGGCAAAAACACCAACAGCGCGGTTGCGGCAAATGCCGCATCAAAAGAGCGCTTGGCCACGCGATACTTCCAGGAATCCACCGGCGTGAAGCGCACGCTCACCAGCGGCAAACCGGCGAAATCATGCACTTTCGTGCGCGGCTGAATGAACTTGAAAAAATCCGGCACGATGTCGGTTTCGACGCCTTCCAATTCGCAGGCTTCGACGATGCGTGAGATTTTGCGCATAGCGCGGCCCGGCAGCGCCACAATCACTTTGTCGATGCGATGCTTTTCAATGATCTCGTTCAACGACGAGGTACGCCCGAGCACTTCCAGGCCGTAGTCTTTTTTGTAAACGCCGTTGGTCTCATAGTCATCGCAGAAACCGACAATGCGATGGCCCAATTCGGGGTGGCGCCTGGCCTGCTGCGCGACGCGCAAGCCCAGCTCGCCCGCGCCCACCACCAGCACGCGGCGCAAATGGTAGCCGTGCTTGTGCGCCTGTTGCAACACCCAGCGCACCAGCAAGCGCTCGACGAACACCAGTCCGAAATTCAACACACCGAACAGCGCGAACGTCATGCGCGAATAGGAAATCTCGCGATAAAAAAATGTAAACGCGGAGATGAAGACGACGCCGCTGGCAATGCTGAACAGCAACTGGCGCACGTCGGTAAGCTGCTGCAGGTGCCGGTGAAATTCATACAATCCAAAAAACGAAAACAAGCCCAGCCACAGCGGCAGAATGCACCCGAGAATGATCAAGTATTGATCGATCTCCGGATTGGCATGCGGCAAATAGCCGGTTTCAAAACGCAGCCAAAAGGCGAGGTAAAACGAGAACGCCGTGACGAGCAAATCGCAGCTTGCGATGGCGATTTCGAGAATGCGATAACGTTGTTTGGACATGGCAAAAGCGCTGCTGTTGATCAAAGATGTTTTTGCCGGGTCAAGCTTGGTGTACTGTGAACCTATAGTATTTTTCAAATGCATGCATAGGAATCGTAGTCTTGCCTCCTTGTGGGGCGCTGTTGCAACCGCGAATCTATTGGTCTCGACAGCCGCCCACAAGGGGCGGGGACTACAAACCTATTCACTTAACTGAAAAACCGCAGTAATTTGTAGAAGCCCGCTCTTGCAGTGTCATCCAGAAGGGCGCTAGTGAAATTTCAAGCACAGTGCCAAGTACTTCACAGGATTCCTACTGAATGACAAATCGAGCAGGCATAACAATCATGCTGATAGCATACGAATTGTGTGACAGCTTCGCCGTCGCATGCTTTTCACGACTAGCGCCGGAGGCCGCGGTGAAAACGGCCGGCACGAAAACCGGCGCTGGCATTACTTCAAAAAATAAATTGGGCGCGTGCTCACCGGCAGTTTGTTTTCACCGGCCAAACGGTTGCCAAAAAAATCCCATGCTTCCGCGCCGCGCACACTCGCCGGGAGATCTGCGTTCTCACCCGCGCGCGAGGCGGTTTGCCAAAGCGCGCTGAATTGCCGGCCATCGGCGCGGCGATAATGCAAAAGATAAAGGCCGGCATCGCCCAAATTCTCCCGCTGTTCGAATGCGGCATCGCCGCAAAGTTGCGCCAGCGTGAGATAAGCGAGCAATGCGGGCTTCACCGTGGCATTCCAATCATAATCGAGCAAACCGTGAATATCCGGCCCGCGGTTCGGGCGCTCGCTGTCCATCGAATAACAAAAATAATATTTCACGCCGGCAGATTTTGACAGCAAGGCGTGGCGCACGAGAAACGCCGCCTGCGTCATCTCATCAACCGTGGTCGGGCGCGCCGGCGAATAATAAGGCACGGCCGCATTGATGGAATCGCGGCCGCGGTAGCCGGTTTCGGTGGCCCACAATTCCGGAGCGTAGCCTTGCGCATGCTGGGCCAGCGCTTGCAACTGCGCCATTTTATCGACCAATGCTTCTTCCGGTGCAATCTTCTCATACGGATGAAATGACAAGGCTTGCGGCTGCGCTTTTTGTTGCGACAACGCAGCCTTGGCAAAAAGCTCGCGATTATCATCCGACCAGGCCAGGCTGAGTCCCGCTAATTTTGCCTCGGGTTGAGTCTGCTTGAAAAAATCCACAGTGGCCGCGAGCAAAAGGCCATACTCTTCCGGCGTGCCTTCAAAATAGCGCGGCAGATTCGGCTCGTTCCAAATTTCCCAGCGCGGAATTTGTTTGCCGTAACGCGCAATGACTTCGCGCAAATAGTTCTCATACTCCGTCATCGCGCGCGGCATTTTGTTCAACAATTCCGTGCCGCCCGGTTTCGCGGGCACGCTGGCCCAGCGCGGCGGAAAGCCCAGAATGGGAAGAAGCTGAAAATCCTGCTCACGCAAATAAGCCAGCAACTCATCCGGCCACTGCCATTTGCCCGACCGGGGCTCGACTTGATTCCAATAGATTTGAAAAATATTGCGCAAGTATCTCACGCGCGCCTGCCGCAAAATCGGCAACGTGATATCCATGTTGGTCGCATTGAGGTGCATGCCCCACACCGGCTCGCCGGCAGTTGCAGCCGGCAAGGCCGGATTCTGCGCGGCGACACGCAGCACGCCGGCGCTTACTTGCTTTCCGGCTTCATCGCGCAGCGACCACGCCAGGCGATAATCATCCGCGCGCGGCAATTTGATCTGCACGGGATGGCGCACGGATTCCTGTGGTTTTATCGCAATGGGAATTTGCCGCGAGCTGGTTTCGGCAGTCAATCGTCCAGTTTGTTGAATGTGAAATTGCAGATTCCGGCCGCGTTCCGAACGATTGACAATCCAAATCTCGAGCGGCGCTTCTGCGCCGGCGGCAAAAATTTTGGTTTTGACAGTTGCCGGAGTAAGCCTCGCTTCCAATTCGGGCGTAACACAAATACTCTTGCCGTTGCGGCGAAAATCGATTTGATCGATCCAAAAGATTCCCGGCGCTTCGAATTCCAGCGCGAGGCGATAACTGTCTTTCTCCGCAGTTGGCAACGCGCCATTGATGGTGATGGGTGTCCATGTCGTTCCGCATTCTTCTTTGCCAGCGAGGCGCGACCGTTTCTGTTTGTCTTTGCGCAGCGCTTGCTTTGCGACGCCGTTAATGACGCGCACGGCGAGCATGCGTCCGGGCGCATCGGCTTTGATCTGCATCGTAAACTCGAATTCACCGCCGCCGGGCAGCGTTAGCCAGGGGCTAACCAAACGAAAATTTCCCGAGCCAAAATCGCGGCTGCGGCTCAAATCAATTTTCAAAGAGCGCCGGCCTTCGGTCGCGTGGAGTGAATCGGAAACGATTTCGAAACCCACAAGATTTTCAGCGATCGGCTTCCATTCGGCCGCGCCCATTTCGAAGCCGGCGTTGTGCAACGTCAATTGCGGCTGATTGTACCGCACGACATTGTTGTTATTGGCGCGCAAACCGCTGCCCACAAACATCATACAACAGAATAGAGCGGCATGCGTGTGCAGTTTTTTTTGCATGAAACTGCTTTTAATGATGAAAAAAGCTTCCGGCATCGTAAGGCCAATCCTTCTGTTTTGATTTCAAACGGCGCGCTCGAACAAGGCATCCATTTGCAAGATTTCACCGCTGCCGGGCGCAGCGAGCCAGCCCACCGGTCTCCCAAAACGCATGCCCTGCGCTTCCATCAAGCGCACGATATCCATGAACAGCAGCTCGCCGTCATACATCGGCTTGAAGGAGGATTCCAGCACGGCGTAGTCGATTTGTTTCAGCGTCGCGCTGGCGCCGCGCAGGGTTTGCGCTTCATAACCCTGCACATCGATCTTCAACAAAATCGGCCGCGGCAAATGGAGGTCGGCCAGAGCATGATCGAGCGTCGTGACGCGAACCTTGATCTCCTTTTGCTCGCGCGCCTCCGGAAAAGCCGTGAGATGGGCTTGCGCCAGCGGCAGCACGGAGCTGGCGCGCGATTGCGCATTCACGTGCATGGTGACTTCACCCTCTCGTTCTCCCAGAGCCACGGGATAAACCGCGAGGTTGCCCAAGCTCGCGGCGTGCTTGCGCAATTCTGCCACACAATCCGGCAAAGGCTCGAACGAATGCACCTGCACATTCGGAAAAAGCTTGGCCGCCGCCACCGCGAATTGGCCGACATTCGCGCCGACATCCAGCACGGTTCGCGGCCGCAGGCCCTGCTTGACCAGGTTTGAAATCATTTTGTAAGAGGTGACGGAAAACTTCGGCCACGTCAACAAAGCTTGTAGTGATCCCAAGTCTTCCAACAGAGAAAAAAGATGATGTATTTTATGAACGAGACTCATGCGGAGTCGAGTTTAGTTAATTGTCCGGAGTAGTTCGTTTCCTATAGAATGTGACAATCAAAATCGAAAATCCCAGTTTGTTCAGAGCCACGGCTTGGCCGTGGCACCTACAGTGGTCAAGCCACGGCCAAGCCGTGGCTGAATCCTATTGAACAAATCATTTGATCAACAAAAATTTCTTTTGCAAAATCTGTTGACCGGATTGCAATCTCAAAAAATAAACGCCATTGGCCAATTCCGGCGTTTTGAGATGAATCGAGTGCCGGCCTTCAAATTCAAAGCGGTCAAAAAACGTGGCCACTTCGCGGCCGAGCATATCATAAAGCTTGAGCGCCGTGCGCCCGCTGGCAGGCAGATAAAAACCAATCTGCATTTCACCACGGCTGGGATTGGGGTAGCTCTCGCCGAGCTGCAACGCGCGCGGCAGCCGGTGCTGCTCGGTGGTGTCCAACGGATTCGGCGCCATCACCCAAATCGGGCTTGACCATGCCCAGACTTGGCGATGCAAGCGGCGCGCAAAATCATAGACATCGTTCTTTTGCTTGACGCGGAGGTAATACACGGCATCGCCGGCATAACTTGAATCCGCCATGGCATGCTGTACGTGCAGGCCGCTTGCCGGTAAATGCCGAATCACTTCAAAAACTGGATGCCCATTTTGACGGCGGCCATGCGCCAAATCCCATTTCAAAATTTCCATGAACTCGATTTCATCGGTGCCGTGAACTTCGGCAACGATGCGGGGAAACTCTCCCACGGGAAATTCGAAGCGCTCACCCATCATATGCTCTGCGATGGTGAAAGAAAGCAGCATGCGTTGCCCGGTGGTGGCATACACGCGGCGTTGTTGCAATGCTGCAAAAACGGCGTCCCGCGTAAGCTCGGTTGCAAACACCGCTGTCAGGCCACGAAACGGCAAACCGGGGGTCGCGCTGTGATCGTCGCTCGAAGCGATTGCGCCCAGTATTTCGCCGGCAGCCCAGGCATCTTGCGCATAGTGAGGCCCGCTCGAGCTATAGCGGTCGCCTTTGATGTCGAGTTTTTCATAGGCCAAAGGATGCTGTGGGGCATACATTTCACTTTGGCCGTGAATCGAATAAATCTCGATCAACGGCCGATACAGGCGATGGCCGAAACCGGGCCCAAAGCTGACGCCGGAATTCGACGCGGGCGACCACATGATGCCGCTATGATGCGGCGCTGTCAGAAACTCGACGCCGGCCGGCAAAGTATTGGCCAGCATGCGCCACATATCCTGAATTTCGCCCTTGAGCTGATCGCGATACAGCGGCAAACTTGCCAGCACGTCATCCGGCGCATTAAAATAAATATTGTGATGCCCCGAAGGCGCCAGCCGGCTGTACTCATAGCCCAGAAAAGTCACGAACGTTCCCGGCTCGTGATAGGTGATGACGTCGTTCTTGATCTGCCGCCATTCCGTCTCGTTGATGCCGCCTTGCGGGCTGAAATCGTTCGAGGTGTGATCGGTGAGCGCATAAAAATCGAGGGCCGCAACCTCGCGCGCTTTCTCAAATGCGCCTGTGCCATGGCCGTCATGACTGATGCGCGAATGGCTGTGCAAATCGCCCCAAAACGTTTGCAGCGGCAACGGCGCTGCGCTCACAGCAACGGGATTGCTGGTTGCTTCCAGCCACACGCCGGTGTCTGCGAGTTGCAAGCGTACCTGAACGCGGTGCACGCCGGGATTGCCAAAGGTCACCGGGAATTCCAGGCTGCCGTTATCCCCGCTTACCATTGTTGTTGCGCCCGCCAAATTCGCCATCGTGTCACTGGCGGATAAAAACAAATTGCCGGTAACCGTCGACGCGAGGTTATGATTCGCATCCAGCACTCTAACGCGCAGACGCGTTTCCAAACCCGCCACGGCCTGCGAGGGCAAATAGGCGACAAGCTGTTGCGGCAGGCCCGCGCTCACGATGATTGCCGGAGGCGCGAGCAACTCTTGAAACGAACCCGCGCCGGTGAGATCGTACGCAATGCGCATCGTGTCAACAAATGCCGAGGGCGGCGCAAACATGCGGCCGTGCGGCGGATTGGCGCCATAGGTCAAAACAATTTCCTCGCCGCGCAACAGCCGGCCCGCGGTGACGCTCACCGTCACAATCCACGCATTGCGATCCCAATCCCAATTTGTCGAGGAGTCGCGGTTGTCGATAGTAGTGATCGCAACTTTGCCCGTGCT
>SZPB01000177.1 GCA_030263535.1 Cytophagia bacterium CHB2 | reverse complement strand
GCCGGAATGCCGGCCAAAGCTGCAGAAGCCGCCGTACGCCCCGCCCTGCATGCGCACACGCTCCCACAACCAGGTCGTGCGCAGGAAATTTGAAATCACCGCAATCGAGCCGTGATACTCGTAGCCGAGACGATAGAGATTCGCGGCTTTGCCGACATAATTCACCTGCGCCGGAATTGTCAAACCTTCAAAACCATTGCTGTATTGCGGCGACCATTGCGCAGTCCCGCCCGTGCGGGATTGCGGCAAACTATCGAGAAAGGCGGCGAGTTTCGGCCCGAATTGCTTCCAATTATTTTCATCCAGCGTGACATTGCAAATCATGCCGCGGCGATTGACGAGGATGGCGCGAATCTCCTCCAGCGCGGCCAACACTTTCGGCCAGTCGGAGTCAACGTCCTTTGCCAACTGGCGCAGAAAGAACAAATAACTCACCCCGCCCATCTGCTCATTCGCCCAGCCCGCTTCATTGAAACACGCTTGCATGCGCGCACTGACTACACTGTGTCCGCTCGGCACCATGCCCGCTTCCTGGCTGGCTTTTTCATCCAACACCATTTGCCGGAAACGTTCTTGATTATCCAAACGTACGGTGAGCAACACCTCGCGCAAAATCGCGAGCAGATCATCGACTTGCGGCATCAAAGCTTTGCCGCGCAAAAAGAGCCACGAAATGCTGCTCTCGTCGCCTTGATTGTGGCGCATCGAAGTCAAACTGGTGGAACGAATGCCGCCGGTTTTGCCGCCAATGCGCTGCATCAACTTGACAAAATCCTCTTTTTCCGTGCCCATTTCCAACAAGCTGCGGCTGAACAGCGAAAGATAAGGCAGCAGAGCTTGCGGCAGGCGATGCAGATCGAAACCGACTTCGAGATAGGCAATGCCGTTGGTAAACAAGTCATGATATAAAACCGGCGTGCCCGCCTGTTCTAAAACAGCGAGCGGAATCGTGCGAATCTTTTTATCGACATCTGCGAGTTGCAGAAACGGCAGCTTCGCCAGTTCTTCCGGTGAATCCGGCGTTTCCTGGCGTTGCTTGAGTTCTTCCGCCTCGGCGATTATTTTTTGCAGCTCGGCTTGCGACAGGCGCGCGCGCGCGGCGGCCAAACGTTCTTTCTCCGCTGCTTCTTCTTGCGCGGCCAGTCCCGGTTGCGGCATGAGAATCACCGTCGTGCGATGCGAATTCTGCAGCAAATGGCGCTGCACCAATTCTTCAAAATAACGTTTGTTGCTTGCCAATTGCGTTTTGATCGTTTCCAGATTTTTCTCGAAGGCCAGCGGGGCGAGCGGGTCGCCGTCATACAGCCACGAGGTCAACGCGCTCAACATCACGATCAGGCCGCGCGGGTAGGAACCGGTGTTTTTCTCGCGCAAGCTGAATTCGATGGTGTTGAGCGAAGCCGCGATGGTATCGGGATCGATGCCCTCGCTCGCCAGCGTTTGCAGGGTTTGCAGAATCAACGCTTCAACTTTGTCTGCGTCAGCAACGGCAATGCCCTTCAAGCCGGTGGAGAAATACATTTCGCGCAAATCAGATTCAAGTCCGGCGCCCGCCACATCTTCACCCAGGCCGGAGTCGATCAATGCTTTGTATAAAGGCGCCGCCGGCGTGCCGACGAGAATGTGCGCAAGAACGCTCAACGCCAGCGTGGTTTGCGCATCCTTCGTTTCGGTGAGCAGCCAGTTCACCGTCACCATGCCTTTTTTGGCAAGATCAGCTTCCTCGCCGGGGTCGTATTGGTGGGTGAAGCGCTTGGGCGAATCGAAGCGCGTTTGCAGCGGAATGGCGGAATTCGCTGGCTTGTGATCGAAATCTCTTAAATAGGTATCAAGCAGGCGCAGCCGTTCTTCTACGGGGTCATCGCCGTAGAAAAAAATGCGCGCATTGGAGGGATGATAAAAATTTTCATGAAAGGCTTTGAATTGTTCGTAGGTCAATTCGGGAATGTGGCGCGGATCGCCGCCGGAATCGACGCCGTAGGTGTGTCCGGGAAACAGCGACTGCTGCGTGTATTCGCCCAGCAAACGCTCGGGCGAGGAGTAATTGCCCTTCATTTCATTGAACACCACGCCTTTGTAACTCAACGCGCCATTTTCCGCCTCATAATGCCAGCCCTCCTGTTGCAACGTTTGCGGCGGAATAAGCGGATAAAAAACTGCGTCGAGATAAACTTCGATGAGATTGTAAAAATCTTTCAGATTCTGGCTCGCCACCGGGTAGCAAGTTTTGTCGGGAAACGTGAAGGCATTGAGAAACGTGTTGAGCGAACCTTTGATCAACTCGACGAACGGCTCTTTCACGCGGTATTTACGCGAGCCGCAGAGCACGGCATGTTCCATGATATGCGCGATGCCGGTGGAATCTTGCGGCGGCGTGCGAAAGGTGACGCCGAAAACCTTGTTCTCGTCGTCGTTTTCGAGTGAGAGCAATTCCGCGCCGGTTTTCACATGGCGGAAGAGCCGCGCGTTGGTATTCAATTCGGGAATTTCCTGTTCTCGCAACAGCGTAAAGCCGTGGTGGGTTGTCATGCCATCCTCAAAAGATTATAAATTACGTGATGCAGTTTGGTCAAAAGATGTTCATTGCGAAACTTCATGCCTCAAGAGCTGTCGCCCAAACGGTTTTAAGCTCTGGGCGGACACTAATCTAACAAGTTTCCGAGAAAATACAAGTCATTCACAGGATTCGGAAATTTATGCTGAGAATTTCTTGAGATCGAGAAACCGTGGCGCGTCCGGACTTATATCCGACAAAAGTATCCGATTTAAATCATTGTTATTTCGTTAGGACTCACATTCTTCCCAAGCTGGGTTTTAGGCATGCGATTTGTTCAAGCACAAATTATAACTTTTGCCAAAACTCTTTGGAGAATAAACATGTCTGCCGTTTCGCCGGTTACGACGATTCACTCGAAGCCGCCCCGCGTTACTGCATCCAAAAAAATCCCGCCTGAGCTGCGGCGGCAGCGTTACGCTCCCGCCCAGCTCACACCCTTCTGGCGCTGGCAGTGGCGGCTCAAAAATGATTCACAATTTTTGCGTGTGCATGTACAGATCGCGTTTGCCGCGTTGACCATTTGGATCGGCGTGGAGTTCATTCTGTTCGTGCGCTGGCTGGAAAGCGGCGGCATGGGCGCCGCGCCGCAGCGCCCGCCGGGCGTCGAAGGCTTCCTGCCGTTGAGCGCACTCATTTCGCTCAAACACTGGTGGCTCACCGGCAGCGTCAATCTGATTCATCCGGCCGCGCTGTTTATTTTTTTGGCGATTTTGGCGCTGGGTGTTTTGTTGAAAAAATCATTTTGCGGCTGGCTTTGTCCGGTGGGGTTTTTATCGGAATTGCATTGGAAATTCGGGCGCTGGCTGTTTGGAAAAAATCTGCGCGTACCGAAATTCCTGGATTGGCCGCTGCGGATGATCAAGTATCTGCTGCTTTACTTTTTTCTCTATGCCATCCTGGCGAAGATGGGCCGGCACGCGTTAAACGCATTCATTAACAGCGCGTATAATCAAGTCGCCGACATCAAAATGCTTTACTTTTTCGAACGCATCGACAGCACGGGTTTGTGGATTATCGGCGTTATTGCGCTGCTGTCGCTGCCGATCAAGAATTTTTGGTGCCGCTATCTTTGCCCCTATGGCGCGCTGCTCGGCCTCGGCAGCTTGTTCAGCCCGGTGAAGATCACGCGCAATGTCGACAACTGCATTGATTGCGAGCTTTGCACCAAAGCATGCCCCTCGAATGTCCAGGTGCATCGCGTTAAGCGTGTGCATTCGGATGAGTGCATGGCATGCCTGGCATGCGCGCAGGTTTGTCCGGTGAAAGAGACATTGGATTTGAAAACGCGCGTGCCCGCACGCATCGTTCCCGCGCCGGTGTTCGCGGCTTTGATCGCCGGCGTGTTCGTGGCCATCACCGGCGCGGCAATGCTGGCAGGCTTATGGCACAATTCCATTTCCAACGAGGATTACCTGCGCCATATGCCTCGCATCGAGGCCTATGGACATCCGGGAAGGTAAAAAACGCGTAGTCAAAACTCAGCCGGAGCTTCCCGCTGTTTGCCCCGCTGGCTGAGCTTGTCGAAGCCAGCTACGTGCTGAGCATCCCGCTGGCTGAGCTTGTCGAAGCCAGCTACGTGCTGAGCATCCCGCTGGCTGAGCCTGTCGAAGCCAGCTACTTGTGTTGCTTATCGCTGGCTGAGCTTGTCGAAGCCAGCGAGCCTGGCCAAATTCTCAACAAATGGTGGACGAATCACGCCGGCCTCAGTAATAATTGCCGCAATCAATTCATGCGGCGTGACATCGAATGCGGGATTGTAGACACGACAGTCTGGCGGTGCGGTGCGCCGGCCAAATCCCTGCGTCACTTCTTCTGCCCCGCGTTCTTCGATGGGAATCTCCGCGCCGGTGAGTTTGCTAAAATCAATGGTCGAAATCGGCGCAGCGACATAAAACGGAATGCCATGCCGGTGTGCGTTTACCGCCAGCGAATAGGTGCCGATTTTGTTCGCAGTGTCGCCATTGCGCGTAATGCGATCAGCGCCCACAATGCAAAAATCAATCTTCTGGCGCTGCATCACAAAGGCAGCGGCGTTGTCGCAAATCAACGTGCAAGGAATGCCCTCGTGGCGCAATTCCCACATGTTCAAACGCGCGCCTTGCAGCAGCGGCCGCGTTTCGTCAACAAACACATGCAGTTTTTTCCCCTGGGCATGGGCGGTAAATAACACACCCAAGCCCGTGCCGAAATCAGCCGTGGCCAGCGCGCCGGTGTTGCAATGCGTGATCACATTGGCGTTCGCCGGCACGAGTTCGGCGCCGTTCCGGCCCATCGCCCGGCAGACGACGCGGTCGCGCTCATAAATATCGAATGCTTCTGCCAACAGCGAATCTTTAATCTCCGCCACCGTGGCATCACGCTGCTTCATTGCCACGGCGTGCATGCGATCCAATGCCCACCCCAAATTAACCGCGGTCGGCCGCGTGCCGCGCAAATAGCGAATCGCGCGATCCAGCTCCAAAAACAGCGCATCTTTGCTGTCTTCTGATTTGAGGTTCCGTATGCTCAACAAAACGCCGAATGCGCCGGCAACGCCGAGCGCCGGCGCGCCTCGCACGCGCAGGCTTTTGATCGCTTCACCAAGATCATCCACCTCCTCGAGATCCAGGTGAACCAATTCTTCCGGCAAGCGGGTTTGATCGATCAAACGGACTTTGTGATGGCGCCATTCGATGGTGGTAACGGGCATGAGTCGTCCCTTCGGTCAAAATGTGAGTGAAACCGCGTGCAATACGATTTGTCGGCAGACGTAAGGCTTGCATTCCCCCAAAGCAGCATTTTTCAGAAAGAAAAAGAAATTCGATTCAAAGTCAACCCTCTTGAAAAATTTTTTGGCGCTTGCCCGGCCTTGACGGTTTGCGGCCCGAACGTTCCGCTTGACTTTTAAAGCATGGTTTCATAATATCGCGCGTGAAACGTTATTGCTTCTCCTCAAATACTGATGCGCCGGCCGCCTGCAGATGTTCATTCCGCTTGCATTGCCAATATCCGTTTCGTGTCAATGCTGAAACATTGTTGAATCACCGGCAAAAGACTACGCGATTTCCGGCTGCTGCCTGTAGAAGTATAGGCCGTCTCACAAGCGAATCCTAAATTTAGATTTTAGCATACCATGAATATTTACGGGCAATCCTATCGTTTTGGAATCGGTTCGGCCTGGACGCCGGCGGTCAAGGGATTGATTATCGCCAATATTGTCTGCTTTGTGCTGCAGAATATCGCCGAATTGGTGTTCAAGATCGATTTCCTGCAAGCGTGGTTTGCCCTGTGTTCTTTGCCCCACCCGGAATTGCCGGCGCAGTTGACGCTGCGGCAGGATTTTGCCGTGTGGCAGTTGTTCACGTATATGTTTCTGCACGGCGACATCTGGCATATTTTGTTCAATATGCTGGTGTTGTGGATGTTCGGCTGCGAGCTTGAACGGTTTTGGGGCACCACGGAATTTCTGCGCTATTACTTTATTTGCGGCGTGGGCGCTGGCCTGGTTCATCTGATGCTCAATTTCAACTCGCCCATTCCGGTGTTGGGCGCCTCCGGCGCAATCTTTGGCGTGTTAGCCGCGTTCGGCCTGACGTTCCCGGATTTGATTATCACGTTTCTGTTGTTTTTTATTTTGCCGGTGCAAATCAAGGCAAAATACCTCGTCATGATCGTGGCGGCCATCGCGCTGTACATGGGCGTGCAGGGCGCAGAAGACGGGGTCGCGCACTTTGCTCATTTGGGCGGCATGGTTGTCGGCTTTCTTTATCTTAAAATAGATTGGCCGTGGAAAGCGCGGGGGCCGCGCAATTTCGACCATTACTCCTACACTGCTCCCGGCGGGCGGTCAACGCCATTTTTTGGCAAAATTTCGGATTGGTTCAAGCAGCGTGCACAATCCCGGCGCCGTATGCAAGTGGTGCGCCGCCGCCAGCATGAGATGCACCTGCGTGAAAAAGTGGATGCGATTTTGGATAAGATTAATGAAGTTGGATTTGACAATCTTACCTCAGAAGAAAAACAGATTCTCAAACGTGCCAGCCAAACCCTCAACCAGGAAAACATCCGCTCAGAAGATTTTGGCCCAAACTGACCCTCCCGTCAGCTTTCGCGTGGTTGCCATGGGAAAATCCACCCGCGTCATCATTCTTCCGTTCATTCTGCTCTTACTTTTTATTGTGCCGGCCGTTTTGCACGCGCAGTTGGCCGGCGCTCCATTGGGCATTGTCAAGCTGCCGGAAACCGGCGAGGTCGAATTCGTCGCGCTCGGAGAATTGACGGATTTGCTGGGTTTGCGCACGTTTTACAGCGAAAAAGCGCGCAAGGTCATCGTCTACGTCGGCAATGCTGAAGTCAAAGTCACGGCGATGAATCCGTTCGTGCAAGTTGACGACCGTACGCTGCAACTGCCGATTGAAACCAGTTATGGCAATGACGATATCCTCGTGCCGTGGCGTTATTTTATCACAATCATTCGCCCGCTTTATCCCGGCGCCTGGCCTGAAAGCCTGGGCGGCGGCGAGCCGTCAGCCGTAAAGGCAGACCCTATCCCCAACATCACCGAGATCGCAGTCGAACAGAAAGCCAACGGCACGCTCATTCGTATTGAAGCGACACAACCGTTTGTGCGCAAGCACATCAATACCCGCTTCACGCGCGACTGGATGTATCTCGATTTCGTTGGCGGCATCGTTGCGCCCGGCGCCGTCCGCGCAATCGGCGCGAATAGCTGGGTACAAAAAATCTCCCCCGTGCAAACCGGTGAGGTGGCCCAACTTTCAGTGCAATTGCGCGAGGAAATCGACCCGAGCCTGGTGAGTATCAGCGGGCAGGGCAATCAAATATTGGTGTCGCTGCGCACGCAGGAAGTCGTGCCTACCGACGTGTTGCGCAACCTGGAAACGGTGCGCCAGAAATGGCGCATAGACACCATCGTGCTGGATCCCGGCCACGGCGGCCGCGATCCGGGCGCCATTGCCGGCGACGGCACGCGCGAGAAGGACATCACCCTGCAAGTGGCAAAACGGCTGCGCAAGATGATCGAAGAAAAACTCGGCTTGCAAGTGGTGATGACGCGTGAGAGTGACACGTATGTCAGCCTTGATGATCGTACCTCGAAAGCGAACATGACGCAAGGCAAGCTGTTTATCAGTTTGCATTGCAACGCCAATCGTAGCCGGCGCGTCAACGGCACCACCACTTATTTTCTCGGCCCGGCGAAAACCGATGAAGCGTTGGAAGTGGCATTGTTGGAGAACTCCGTGGTGAAGTATGATACCGATGCCCCGCTCGACGCGCAGCGCGAGGAGGATTTCATTCTCACGGCGATGGCGCAAAATGCCTTCAATCATGAAAGCGAAGATTTTGCCGCCATTATTCAGGAGGAAATGCGCGCGGCTGTGGGCCTGCCTGATCGCGGCGTGCATCAAGCCGGATTTCGCGTGCTCGTCGGCGCTTCCATGCCCAACGTGTTGGTGGAAATGGCTTTCATCTCTAATCTCAAAGAAGCGCGCCTGCTGCGCGATTCCAGCGTGCAGGAGAAAATGGCCCGGGCCATCATGAACAGCATCAAACGCTTCAAAGAGAAGTACGAGGTGGGTTCCTAACCAAAATTTTCTTGCAACAATTCCGAAAACTCTTATATTGCCCTCCGAAAATCAAGCCGCAACAATTGTTGGCGGCTTTGTTTATTTGTAACTATTCCGCTTTTCCCCGCCGGGTTCGCTCAAAAAAATCAAAAACTTGCACCGCTTTTGATCGCACCAAACAAGGCGCGCCCTGGCGGCCAACCGAATTGTTGCGTTGATTTCTATATGGAAATTTCTGAAGACCTGCTGCGCCGCATTGTGCGCGAAACCCTCCACGAGTTGGGGCCAGACGCTGATCCGGCGTTGCTGCGCAAAGTCGTCCTGGAAGTAATTCGCAAACTGCAGCGTGAGCAGCAATCATCGCAACCCATTCAACCTTGATTTAGGGCTTCTTTGCCGGGCACCCCGCCGGCCGTACCACAACCTCATGAGGAGAACTGCATGGAAAGCGCGACTCAATTCAAGTATGTTGAAGCTGCCCCAATCAAAGCGAGCGATGACGATCCCTTTGAATCGATGATGGCCCGTTTCAAAGTGGCGGCAGAAATTTTGAATCTCGACCCGGGTGTCTACGAGTACTTACGCACGCCGCTGCGGCAAATCATCGTGTCTGTGCCGATTCAAATGGATGACGGCAAAATCGAAGTTTTCGAAGGCTATCGCGTCATTCACAACGAAGTGCGCGGGCCTTCCAAGGGCGGCATTCGTTACACGCCGGATTTGAATCTTTCCGAAGTGAAAGCGCTTGCAGCGTGGATGACGTGGAAATGCGCCGTGGCCAATATCCCCTTCGGCGGGGCCAAAGGCGGGGTGAAATGCGATCCCAAAAATCTGACGAAAGTCGAGCTGGAGAAGATCACGCGGCGTTATACCGCGAGTTTGCTGGAAATTTTCGGCCCGGAGCGCGATGTGCCGGCGCCCGATGTCAACACCAACGAGCAGGTCATGGGGTGGATCATGGACACTTATTCCATGCACATGCGCCACACCACCACGGCCGTGGTCACCGGCAAGCCGATTTTTCTCGGCGGCTCGCAGGGCCGCGTTGAGGCCACCGGCAAGGGCGTCGTCATCACGACGCACGCGATGATGGAGAAAATGAACATGGCGCCGCAAGACACGCGCGTCGCCATTCAGGGTTTCGGCAATGTCGGCTCTGTTGCAGCCAAGGAATTCGTCGAAATCGGTTGCAAGGTCGTTGCCATCAGCGATGTCACCGGAGCTTATTACAACGCAAAAGGCCTGGATATCGAAGCGGCGATCAATCATCGCAACGCCAACAAGGGCCTGCTCGAAGGCTTCAAAGGCGGCGACGTGATTTCAAATGCCGAGTTGCTCGAATTGGAATGCGACGTACTCGCGCCCTGCGCGTTGGAAGATCAAATCAACAGCCGCAACGCCGATCGCATCAAAGCCCGCATCATAGCGGAAGGCGCCAACGGCCCGACCAGCGCGAAGGCCGATCCCATTCTCGCCAATCGTGATATCGTCGTCATTCCCGACATTTTGTGCAACGCCGGCGGCGTGACGGTGAGCTATTTCGAATGGGTGCAGGATCGCATGGGGTATTTCTGGACGAAAGAAGATGTGTTCAGCCGCTTGACGCGCATGCTGAACGAGGCGCTGCACGACGTTACTGTTACCGCCGACAAGTACAAAGTCAACATGCGCATTGCCGCATACGTGCTTGCCATTGATCGCGTCGCCAAAACATTGGCATTGCGAGGAATTTACGGATGAGATTTGCTTTCTCATCGGCAAGTTTCAAAATCATGCCCGGGCCTCTCTCAATGCCCGGGCTTTTTTGTGCGAAATCGGATTGTTTTTTGATTTCAAGGCATGAGGAATTTCATTTGCAGCATGAATCAAAATACAAATAGTGCTGACATAACCATATCGGTGAGAAGCTGGCATCAAAAAGTGCAATAAATTCCCTTGCATTGCGCCGCGATTTTCCAGACATTTCCAGCGACAAAATTTTTAATGTATCTGGAACGACAAGCGAGGCATAGGCGGTGCCCACCTCCTCACTTCCGATGTTCGCGCCAAGAAAATGTCACGATTGCATGATTTGAGTGTTACACTCACCGCCGCCCTGTGTTTGATATATCACATACGATTCGGCGCCTCAGCTCAGGCACAGGTGCCGGTTCCCACCGTCGCCCCTCCTGACTCCGCCGCCATCACCGTCGCCGTTTTGGATTTCAAAAACAACAGCGGTCAGTTCAACCTCGATGTGTTGGAAAAGAACGTGCCGGAAATGCTCAAAACTGAGCTTTCGCGCGCGGGCTCCGGCATCTGGGTGGTAGAACGCCAAAAATTGGAAATGGTTTTGCAGGAACAAGCCCTGGCGCAAACCGGCCTCATCGATCAGAAAACCGCGCAGGAAGTTGGGCAACTGGCAGGCGCGCAGTATTTGTTGAACGGCGAAATCAGCCTGTCCGGTTCACGTTTGCGCATTGATTGCCACATTCTTAAAGTCGAAAACGGAAAGGTACGCGGCGAAAAAGTTGTGGGCGACCGCAACGCGAGCGAAGACATGGTGCGCATGCTGGCTTCGAATATTCTCTACAATTTGACCGGCGAAGGGCAATACCGCCAAAGTCTGCGTTTGAAAAATTATCCCACCACCTGGCTTGCGTTGGCCACCGCACTGACGGCCGCTGCCGCGGGCGTCACCCACGCAATTCACCACCAGGCCTACGATAATTATCAATCAGCAAATCGTTTGGAAGATATCGATAAATATTACAGCCGCGCCGGCGATTTTCGCAAAGTCCGCAACGTCACTGCGATTGTTTCGGGCGCATTGGCGCTCACAAGCTTGCAGCTTTGGCTCAAGAATCAATCCGAACAAAACCGCATACTTGCTGCGGCGCCGGAAAAATCCTGGCGAACACAAGGCCTGATTCTTTTTGCAGATGATGCCACGATACGTTTGGGCGTTATGCTGCACTTTTAAAAAACGATGAGAACCATCATTCAAAACTCGCGATTTTGGCTCTGGAGCGGCCTCCTTTTCCTCTGTGCCTGCGGAGAGCTGGAGCGCAACAATCCTCTGGATCCCAAGAATCCGCGCAGCGAGCGGCCGCGTGTGATTTTCGTTGAAGCGTTTGTGAATGACGCGACGCCCTTCAGTCCGTTTGCGTTGCGGGCGCTGGACAGTTTGTCGCTGGCGTTGGCCTCGGATCAAATCATTATTGTTGAACATCATCTTCCCAGCGCGAATTATAACGATAGCTACGCGTTGCAGGAAAGCGCGGACCGGTATAACAATCTGGCCGCGGCTGATCCGGGCGTTCCTGATGTGTTTTTCAACGGCACGCTGGCTCGTTTGCAAGGCGCTTCCAGCGCGCATACTGCCGCGCAACGTTACCGCGCAGCGCTGCAAAATGAGTCCGGCAAGATTGCGTATTTCACCCTTGAAGCAAAAAAATCCATTGCAGAAACCGGCATTGAAATCAACGCCACGATTGCGCGCCTGGGAGACAGCCCGGCCTCGCAATTTGCGGTTACTGCTGTGGTTTGGGAAGATTTAGGTCTAGCGGGACATCGCCACGTGGTTCGCAAAGTTTTCTCTCCCGAGGCTGTGAATGGCTTGGCTGCCGGTGATACCAGAACAGTACGATTCGCGACAAATCTCACCGGCGTGCAAAACGCCAATCGCGTGCAAGCAGCCGTGCTCATCGAACGCAACCTCACTTCAGGACGTGAAGTGTTGCAAGCGGCGTTAGCAGAATGAAGCATATGAAGACAAGAATCCGTTTCTTGCTCAAAATTAGCGCACTGCTGGCAATGGCGCTCAGCGCTTCCTTCGGTTGCGAGGAGCTGGGCAAGCTCATCGAAACGAATGAACCGCCGGTCGTCGATCAGGTGGTGGCGTTGCGTTCTTCGCTTTTTCCGGCAGACACCACGACGATAAAAGTGGAAGCGCATGATCCGGAGGGCGGCGCGCTTTCTTTTGCGTGGAGCGCGGCCGGCGGCACGCTTTCCTCCACCACCGGAAGCCACGTGCGTTGGACTGCCCCTGCGGTGGCGGGCGATTATAAAATTTCCGTAAAAGTGCGGGATGATAAAAATGACGAAGCGGAAGGCGCGGTCACGCTGCCAGTGATTGCCGTTGAGCAACCCACGGTTGAGATTATTCAACCCAAGCAGAACGCCTTCATTCCCGGCATCGGCGTTATTGTAATCGAAGCGCTGGCGAGCCATCCCAACGGCATCGAGCGTGTTGAGTTTCGCGCCGGAGGCAATCTCCTGGGAATCGACAATTCCCCGCCCTATCAACAACCCTGGCGGGTGGAAGGCCTTTCCGGCCCGGCAACGATTGTCATCAGCGCCTATCGCGCCCTCACCCCCGGCGCGCCAGGCGTTGATTCCGTGCGCGTGAGTGTTGAGGGCGTGACGCGGTTGTGAGTCAGTAGAACACCACCGCCCGGGCGTCTTTCCAATAACTACGTCTTACGCTTTATACCTTATTGGGTGCAATCCCCCAAAGTTGGTGCAGTAAATATGTCACCCTTACAGGGTTATCCCCTGTTACTTTTGGCTATCTTTCTATAACCATGACATCCCTTCGGGATTCTCGG
>SZPB01000176.1 GCA_030263535.1 Cytophagia bacterium CHB2 | reverse complement strand
ATCGAACAGAAGTATCCTATCGGCTCGCGGCAAAAAGGCGTGGTGCGCAATCTCACCAATTTCGGCGCGTTCGTCGAGTTGGAAGAGGGCATCGACGGCTTGGTGCACATTTCAGATCTCTCGTGGACCAAGAAAATCCGCCATCCCGGCGAAGTGGTGAAAAAAGGCGATGAAGTCGATGTTGTGGTGTTGAACGTCGACAAAGGCAATCGCCGCATTTCGTTGGGCTATAAGCAGACGAAAGAAAACCCGTGGGATGTGTTCGAGAAGGATTACGGCGTGCACACCAAAACCGCGGGAAAAATCGTGCGCATGATCGACAAAGGCGTGATTGTGGAATTGCCGGCGGAAGTCGATGGCTTTGTGCCGATGTCGCATCTGGCCAAGCCGAATTTGACCAAGCCCGCGGACGGCTACGCCGTCGGCGACACGCTCGAGCTGGTCGTGATCGAATTCAACAAAGACAGCAAAAAGATTATCTTGTCGGAACGCTTGACCAAAGAAGGCACGGACGCCGAGGGCGGCAAGCGCAAAGGCAAGAAAGGCAAGAAAGCAGAAGGCGGAGACTCGCCGGAAGCTGGCGCGCCTGCGGAAAGCCTCTCGCCGGAAGAGCAAGCTGCCTTTGAAGCCGCTTTTGCTGCGAATGAAGCTGTGGCGTCTCAGTCCGTGGCAGCCCCGCCTGCACCCGCTTCTGATGAGGCGAATACGCCCGCAAGCTGAAGCAGCGTTGCCATAAACGCAGCGGGTTGGTGGCAGCATCAACCCGCTGTTTGTTTTTTTACCATCGGATTTCAATGCGGAGGTGTTTGAATGCAGAAATTTCCGTGGTTCCTGTGCGCCTGCCTGTTCGTGATGTTGTTGCCCGCCGTTGTGCCTGCTCAAATCTCCGAGTCTGAAATTCTGTCTCTGCTCGCCGCCAATGATTTAACCACGGCGCGCGCGCGTGTGCAGGAAGCCCGGCGCCAGTCGCCCAACTCCGCCCTCGTCGCCTACTATAGCGCTTTCCTCGAAGAAAACGCTGAAACCGCATTGCCAAAATTTCAAGAGCTGATCAAAAAATTCAGCTCTTCCGAGTACGCGGTGCGCGCACAGTATCGTGTTGGGCAATACTATTTTGCCCGCGGCAGTTATCATCGCGCGCGTGACGCCTATTTGGCCCTGGCGCAAGCGCATCCCGGGTCGCCACTGACCGCAACCGCTGAATATCACGCAGCCAAAGCGCTGGCCATTTTGGGCGAGAATGCCCAAGCGCGCGAGGAATTGACGGCATTCGTGGAGAAATACCCGGAAGCGCCGATGACGGCATTTGCGCGCGAGGATCTTGAGTCCCTGCCGAAAGCGCCTCCAGCGAAGACGGAACGCAAAACCAAAAGCCCCAAGATATCCTACACGGTGCAGACCGGCGCGTTTACGCAAAAAAGCAATGCCGTCTCACAGCAAAAAATTTTCAATAAAGCCGGCTACAAAACCGAGATCAACGAGAAGCGGGACGGCAACAAGAAATATTATGCAGTTTGGGTGGGCAAATTTTCCTCGCGCGATGATGCCCGCGCCTTTGCGGACAAACTGAACCGTAAGCACAAGGTGAAGGGCAGTGTCGTGCAGCGGGAGGATTGATTGACAGTTTTACGGTTATGATTGCGTTTGACGCGAGACGAGTGGAGATGCGAATATGGTGAGCGACGAAAAATTGCGTACGGAAAAGATCACGCCGGAGCTGATCGACTACATTGTTGAGAAAATCGTTCGCGAAATTCAACCGGAGAAGATTATTCTCTACGGCTCATATGCGCGCGGCGATTTTCATAAGCACAGTGATCTCGACCTTTTTGTTATCAAAGAAAGCGAAGAAGCGAACCGCAGGCTCGAACGTAGAGTTGATGATCTCCTTGGCCGGCGGCGATTCCCTTTGGATATTCGGGTACGCAAACCTTCGGAAGTTGCGTGGAATCTCCGTGCCCAAAACCCTTTCTATCTTTACCACATTTTTAAGGATGGCAAGGTGCTTTATGACAAAAACGCCAGAATTGCAGAAGCTGCTCAATGATTGGTTGGCTTTCGCAAAGGAAAACCTCCTATATGCCAAGGGCGGATTGAAGACGGACTTTTCTCCGTATAATACCATTTGTTTTCTCTGCCAGGGAAGCGCGGAGAAGTACTTGAAAGCTTATCTGATCTCGCGAGGGTGGGAGCTTGAAAAAATTCATGATTTGCGAGAGCTGCTGGAGTATGCGGTGGAATACGATGACAGCTTTAGCGAGATCTTCCCTGAAACCGGAATTCTTAATCGTTACATTACCGAAGGCCGTTATCCCGGTGATGTACCGTTCGAAAGCATAAATGAAAATGACGCGAGAGAAGCCGTCGCCGCTGCCGAGAAAATTGCAGAATTCGTTCTCGTCAAAATGTCGTCAACGTGAAAGCTCCCAACAAATCAAAAATCATCGAGCGGCGTTCGGCAATTGGCGCTGTAAATCTTGTTATCCTGCTACCGGAGTATCACATACCCGATCCTGATTTATGATGATCACCCTCCAGCAAGCTTTTGATCTCGTTCTGCAGCACACGCCACGGTTACCAGCCGAAACAATTACTCTATTGCAAGCCTCCGGCCGGGTGTTGACCGAAGAGGTAGTTTCCGACCTCGACCAACCGCCGTTTGCGCGCAGCAGCATGGACGGTTATGCCGTGCGCGCTGCTGATGTCGCACAGGTGCCGGTACAGTTGCAAGTCGTGGGCTTCATTCCTGCCGGCGTTGTCCCGCACATCAAAATCGAAAAAGGCCAGGCGGCCAAAATCATGACAGGCGCGCCGGTACCCGAAGGCGCAGATGCGGTGCAGATAGTGGAAAAAACGCGGCTGGCGAATGACGAAATGACAGTTGAAATTCTCGCGGCGGTTTCCGCCGGGCAGAATATTGCGCCATTGGGCAGCGAAGCCCGGGCCGGGCAAGTTGTGGCGCAAAGCGGCAGCTTTATTTCCCCGGCGATGATTGGCTTGCTTGCTTCCGTCGGCAAGAGCGAGGTGTCGGTTTACCGAACGCCTACGCTGGGCATCATTGCAACGGGGGATGAGTTGATTGCCATCGATCAAAAGCCAAGAGCCGGGCAAATTCGAAACTCAAATAGCTTCGCATTGGCGGCGCAAGTCGCCAAACTAGGCGTGACGCCGCATGTACTTGGCGTGGCGCGTGATGAAAAAAAACACATTTATGATTTGATCAGACAAGGTTTGCAATATGATGTCTTGTTGCTCACCGGCGGCGTGTCCATGGGGGATTTGGATTTGGTGGAAGATGTATTCGCAGAGTTGAATTTCAAAGTTTATTTCGACAAAGTTGCTGTCAAGCCCGGCAAGCCCGTGGTATTTGCGAAATCCGGCGAGAAACTGATTTTCGGTTTGCCCGGGAATCCGGTTTCAACCGCGACGATGTTCGAGCTGCTGGTGCGTCCCGCCATACGAAAAATGATGGGCTTTTCCGTTTATCAAAATCAAATTGTGTCCGCGCAACTGGCTGAACCTTTCAAAAACCGCTCGCAGCGCGAATTTTATGCGCCTGCGAAAACGTGGTATGACGGCAAGCTATTTCATGTGCAGCCGCTCAAAGCCAAAGGCAGCGGCGATGTGGTAACGTATGCGCAGAGTAACTGTTATCTCATTTGCCCGATTGAACAAGTGGAATTCAACGCCGGCGAAGAAGTGAAAGTGATGTTGCGCACGGAGGTTTTTTATTATTGATTTTGCTGTCGGACACTTTTTAGAAGTAGGCTTTTAGCCACTGAGGTACACGACGCGGCCTGCGGTCATAGCCGAATCTTTAAGCCACGGATGGACACGGATGAGCACGGATGAAAACCAGGTTATAAGAAATCCGTGAAAATCCGTGTTCATCCGTGGCTAAAAAACGTTCAAGAGTAACTTGTTGAACTGAATTACCGCCCGGATGGTATGGCGCAAATAAAAAAGCCACGGCATAACCGTGGCTTTTTACACGAATGCTAAATTTTCTCTTAGGCCTTTTTGATTACTCGAATCAAGGCCAGCAACGCCACCGCGCCCACCACCGACATCACGAGTGAGCCGATGAGTCCATAAGATTGGATACTCAACACATCAAAAATAAATCCGCCCAGCAACGCGCCGATGACGCCCACGACCAGGTTGCCAATCAAACCGAAGCCGCTTCCTTTCATAATCGTTCCCGCCAACCAACCGGCAGCCAAGCCGATCAACAAAAACCATAGTAAACTGCTCATCTTACTCCTCCCTGTGTTGGTGAGAAAACGGTTGATTTACGTTTTCAAAGTGCAAAGCTGAAGCGGAAAAGTCAAGTACGGATTTTCTTAGTTGACGATTGCGCCATACGCCGCGACTTGCGCCGAGATCTTCTTGACATCGCCGGTGATGACGATCGTCATCTCTTCGTCGCGCAAATAGGTTTGCGCGATGCGCTGCACCTCTGCGGGCGTGACGGCGTAAATATTTTTGACGTATTCCGTCAAATAGCTCTCCGGCAAACCGTGCAGGTTCAACAAGGCAAGCTGGCCAATGATGCCCGAGGGCGTGGAGTTTTGCAGCACGAACACGCCGGCGAGATAGTTTTGAATGCCGCGCAACTCCTCTTCGGAAGGCGCCTCGGCCTGCAAGCGGTCGATTTCATAAAAAATTTCTTTGAGCGAAGCGCCCGTCACCTCCGTGGTGACATCGGCGACTTCTGTCCAGTAGGCATCGCGGTAGCGTGTTGATATAGAGCTGAACGGAGAATAGGTGTAGCCCTTATCCTCGCGAATATTTGACGTAATGCGCGAGCCGAACGAGCCGCCGAGCAGCGAGTTGGTGACGAGCAGCGCCATGTAATCTTTCTGCGTCGGGTCGATTACCGGCAAGCCAAGATAAATGGTGGATTGCGCCGCGCCCGGGCGATCGGTCAGATGAACGGCGCGCTTGCTCACCGGCACGGGAATGTTCATCAACGGATCGGCGCCGCTCGCCCAGTCGCCGAAAGCCGCGCGAATCGCAGTTTCCATGGCCTCGGCGTCGAAGCGGCCGGCGACAAAAAAATGCGCGCGGGCGGCGCCAAAATTGTTGGCATAAAACGAACGCACGTGATCTATCGTATAGCTTTGCAGCATGGCTTCGGTGGGATAAAGCCGGCCATACGGATGGTTGGGATACATCAAGCTGCGAAATTTTTCGAACGTAATCGAGTTGGGATCGGATTTCTCGATGCTCAATTGGCGCAAGCGATCTTTCTGCAAGCGTGATAATTCCGATTCCGGAAACAGGGGATGGCGCACGATATCGGCGATCAGTTTGGTCAAATCCGGGCCGAACTCGGACAACACATCGCCGCCGATGGTGGTTTGATCCGGCCCGACGCCGATATTGACTTGGCCGCCCATACTCGCGGCCTCCTGCGCAATTTGTTCGGCCGTGCGCGACGTCGTTCCCTCTTTCAGCAAATCGCCGGTCAAGTCTGCCAGCCAAACTTCGTTTTCGGATTCGTTTAAATTGCCCACGCGAATCACCAACTGTACCGTGACTTTGGGCAATGAGCCGTAAGGCGCCAACGTCGCTTTCAGGCCGTTGTCGAGCGTGAAGGTTTGCTTCGCTGGCAATTTAAAATCTTTCGGCGCGCCGCCTTCTGGCGGCGTTTGCTTTTGCGAAAATGCCGGCGTCACGAGCGCGCATGCGCACAACACCAGCGTAAAAAATTTTATGTGAATTTTCATTTTATCTCCTTGGCGGAAGTGATTTTTCAATGTCGGAATTTGCCAACGGTATGCTCGATTTAGGATGAGGCCTTCGGCTCGATGGTGAGCACGGTGCGCGCCGTGGGCCGCAAATATTCCTGCGCAGTTTTCAGGATCAACTCCGGCGTGACTTTGCGGAATTCCGCTTCGATCTGATTGATACGTTCAGGATTGTCGTCGAACAATGCAAAACACGCGAGCAAATCCGCGCGGCCAAAACCGAAGAAACCGCCGAGATCATCATACAGGCTCGAACGCAACTTGACCAGCGCCCGGTCCAGCGTGGCCTGGTCAACCGCGCTGGTGCGGACTTTCTCCACGACTTCATCGACTGCGGCAATGATCGAATCCGGGGCCACGTTTTGATCGTGAAACAAAGAGGCCATCCACAACATCGGGCCGTTGTAGTTGTACATGTTGCCGAGCAAATAATTGATGCCGCCGCCGATTTCGCCGGTCATGCCGCGCTTTTTTACCAGCGCCTGACTGAGCATGCTGTCATCGCCCTGCACTAAAATTTGATCGAGCAAGCCCATGGCGTAATACTCCGGCGTGTTGCGCTCGGGCATGTGATACGCAAAAGCCAGCGCCGGACGATTGGCAAGCGAGTCGGGCTTGTTGAATTGTTTCTCCTGTTCTTGCCGCGGTTCGGAGAGATCGGGCTTGGCGGGTTGCTCTGCGGCGGGAATGTCATTGAAATATTTCTTGATCATCGCCAGCGCTTCCTGGGAGTCGAAATCGCCGACCACGACGAGCGCGGCGTTGTTGGGCGCATAAAATGTTTTGAAGAACGCTTCGACATCTTCGAGCGTCGCGGCGTCGAGATGCTGCAAATCGCCGTAGAAATTATGCGCATTGTACCAATTGGTGTTGGCATATTGCGGCATGTCGAGCCAGGGAAAGCCGCCGTAGGGCTGGTTGATCACGTTTACTTTGACTTCATTCTTCACCACGCCTTGCTGGTTGGTGAGATTTTCCTGGGTGATCGCCAGGCCGCGCATGCGATCGGCCTCGGCCCACAGCGCGGTTTCGAGCTTGTGCGCCGGCAGAATTTCGAAATAGTTGGTGAAATCAAAGCGCGTCGAGCCGTTCAACACGCCGCCGTTTTTTTGCACGAGTTGGATGAATTCCATCTTGCCGAGGTTTTGCGAGCCTTGAAACATCATGTGCTCGAACAAATGCGCGAAGCCGGTGCGCTCTTTCGGCTCGATGCGAAAGCCGATGTTGTAATAAACCGCGACCACCACCGTCGGCGCGGTGTAATCCGGCGACAAGACGACTTTCAGGCCGTTGTCGAGTTTGTGATATTCGACCGGCACTTTGAAGCCCTCCGCCTGCCGGTTTTGTCCGCCCGGGCTGCATGCGAGCAGGAAAACCAGCGCAAACAATGCGGCGGTTTTGAGCATGATTCGTGACGACATGGTTTCTCCTCAGATGATAACAGCGGGATAGGGGATTAATTGATGCTGCAAGCCAAAAGTACCAGAAGTAGAGACGATGGAGAGCGCGAGGGCGTTGCAAACGATATTGGCATAACGCACAAGCCGTAAAAGCTTGTGCTGCCTTTATTCGAGCTTCGGGCCAATGACGACGCGGAAGCAGGGACTGTGAAATGAAATTTGATTCTTGCTTCGCGAACAGGTCGATTTGTTGAGAATGCCTTGAAATTCAAGAAATTGATAGACAGCGATTATATACTGCAAATGTTTTCGGAAAGTGGAAAAAGATGCACAGAATTAAGCGACGAGAGAAAAACATGCGCCTTAAGCTCGATATGCGATCTCGCGAGAATGAAAAGCTGCTGAAAATCAGTGAGACGATGATCAACGCAGCCCAAATCAGCCAGGGCGGCGGCAGCGCGTCTTCTGGCATGAAATTCGTTGCCAGATTGGTGAGAATGCCGAGCGCGACGACGGAAATTGCAGCGCCGGTAAGAACGAGACTGCGTCGTCTGAATGCCATGCTTCACCCCTCGTGCAGTTCGAAGATCGAATACAACTGATTGGGAATACAACTATCGATTCATAGCCTTGATTTTTTTTCGCAACCTAATTTGCCAATCTCTTGATCACCACCAGCGTGGCGTCATCTTCCCACTTGGCGTCGTCGCCAAATTCGAAAACAGTCTTGAAGATTATCTCCAGCAGCTCCGCAGCGCTTTTTTCTTGATGCTCGATGATTAAGCTTTGCAGGCGCTCCAAGCCAAAGGCCTCGCCTTCGGAGTTGTTGCGTTCAAAAATGCCGTCGCTGAACATCACCAGCACCGCGCCCGGCTCAAAATTCGCGAGCGACCGATGAATGGAAAGCTCGGGCAGCGCGCCCAGAATGATGCCGGTGGGTTTGAGTTCCGTCACCTCTTGGCCGCGAATCAGCAGCGGCGGAGGATGGCCGGCATTGGCGTAAATCACATGGCCATTGCTCTCGATTTCCCCATAAAACAGTGAAACAAAACGCGTCGAATATGTGCTGCGGTGGATCACCCGGTTGAGCTTCTTGAGCGTGTGCACCATTTTCATCTGTTCTTCAAGTCCCATGCGCAAACCGGTAACCACATCACGCACGAGCAAGGCCGCGGGCAAGCCGTGGCCGCTGGCGTCGCCCAGGCTCACGCCGAACATCTCATTGCTGTAGGGAAAATAGTCGAACAAATCGCCGCCCACCAGCTCAGCAGACTGCGAGCGCCCGGCGATTTCATAACCCTTGATTTGCGGCGGCGCCTGCGGCAATAAGCTGTTTTGAATGTGCGCGGCTTGCTCCAATCCGCTTTTGACGGCGTCGGAAAAAAGGCGATAATTCAGCGCGGCCCGCACGGCGTTCATGCAGAATTCGATCTCTTCGCGCACCCATCCGGCTTTCAATTCGAACACCACGATCCAGCGCTCGCTCGGGCTGCGCACCACGGTGAACGCCGCCGGGATGGTATATTCCGCTTGCCTGCTGATCTCGGCATCGATGCTCAAGGCAGGATCATCGTAAATATAGCTGCCATATTTCAGCAGCAGTTGCACCGCCTCCGAATCGGCTGCGATGCTGGTCGTGGCGCGCGCGGTTTTCGACATGCCCGGACGTTTCACCAGGACGAATTCATCTCCGGTTTCTTCATAGATGCGGCCATTGCTAATGTATAGATCCGCGCTAAAATTCTGTTCGATCGCCTTCAAAATCGTAAACAGAAAATTCTTGCCGGTTTTTTCCTTGCCAATCGTGGTCAGCAGCGAATCCAATTTGCGATAAAAATTTTTCGGTTCAATCATGAACTCCCTTTCTGCGAATGATAGTCCGAATAGTATCATTTTATGCCGTCAGTTGCAACAGGCAAAAAGCCGTTCCAATTCATCATGAAATGTCATATATTGGCTTCGTTTTGCCATTCGCGACGGCACAATAGCGCAAGCATGGAAATTTTTCAACGACAAAACACCGCAGCCAAAACCCGAAGCGCGCAGCCGCCTCTTAAATTCTGCCTTCAATTTTGGGAGAAAACATTATCATGAAAATTCTTTTATTCGACATCGACGGAACTCTTATTCATTCCGGCGGCTCGGGTATGCACGGCATGACCCTGGCCTTTGAAGAGCTTTATGGCGTTCCCAATGCTTTTGCGGGCATTCCGGTCTCCGGCCGCACCGACAACTTGATTCTGCAGGATGCCTTTGCCAATGCCGGTTTGCCGTGGCAGGAGCACGAAATGAAGCGATATCAAGAAAGATATTTTATTCATCTCGCGGAAGACATGCAGAAACCGCGGCCCCACCGCCGCATGATGCCGGGTTTTCCCGAATTGCTGGACCGCTTGCACGCCCTGCCGCATGTGCGCCTCGGCTTGCTTACCGGCAATTGGAAAAAAGCGGCGGAGATTAAGCTTGCGCATTTCGATTTGTGGAAATACTTTGATTTCGGCGCGTTCAGCGACGATGAGAGCGACCGCAACAAGCTCGTGCCGCATGCGTTGCACAGAGTTAAAGCGAAATACGGTTTCGTTCCCAACAATCATGATGTGTGCGTGATCGGCGATACGCCGCGCGACGTTGCTTGTGCGCGCCCGCACGGCGCCATGGCCATTGCCGTTGCCACCGGCGAATATAATCTTGAACAACTGCGCGCTGCCGAACCGGATTTTCTGTTTGAAGATTTCTCGCATAACGAAGAGTTTGTGAAAATTTTTGTTTGAGGAATAACCGTTAGCCGCTTGTTGCTCGTTGCTTGTTCCTTGTTGCTGACCAGCAACCAGCAACAAGAAACGAGCAGCGAGCAACCAGAAACCAGCAACCAGCATGAAATTTACCAGCGGCCACTTCGTCGTCATCTCCTTTGCCATACTCGCCCTCGCCGGCCTGGCGGGAAGCCATTTTAAGCTGCACCGCGTCGTCTTGCCGCCCTCCTCTCTCGACGTTGCTAAAAAAATTGCCGAGGATAAAATGAATTCTTTCTCAGATGACTTTGCGCACAAACTCGCGCAAGGCAGAAAGCCTAATCGCTTGATTCATGAAAAAAGCCCTTATCTTCTGCAACACGCCTTCAATCCTGTGGATTGGTATCCCTGGGGCGAAGAGGCGTTTGAGAAGGCGCGCCGTGAAAACAAACCGATTTTCTTGTCGATCGGTTATTCCACCTGCCATTGGTGCCACGTGATGGAGCGCGAATCGTTCGAGAATGACAGCGTCGCCGCGATCATGAACGAACATTTCGTTTGCATTAAAGTCGATCGCGAAGAACGTCCGGATGTCGATAAAGTTTATATGACGGTGGTGCAGGGTTTGACCGGTAGCGGCGGCTGGCCGCTCTCCGCCTGGCTGACGCCGGATTTGAAACCCTATTATGCCGGCACCTATTTCCCGCCGGATGCGCGTTATGGCCGGCCGGGATTCCCGCAGCTTTTGCTGCAACTGAGCCGCGCCTGGCAGGAACAGCGCGAGAAGGTTTTGGAATCGAGCGAGCAAATCATCAACGCGTTGCAGGAACATGCGGCCTCAAGCGATTCGTCGCAGCCGGTTCAGTTTGAACTTTCAATGCGCACCGCGTTCGCGCAATTTTTACAAAGTTATGACGAACGTCTCGGCGGTTTTGGCGGCGCCCCGAAATTTCCGCGGCCGTCCGTGTTCAACTTCTTGCTGCGTTATTATGCGCGGCATCAAAACCCGCAGGCTTTGGAGATGGTGTTGAACACGCTGCGCCACATGTGGGCCGGCGGCATGTACGACCATCTCGGCGGCGGCTTTCATCGTTATTCTGTTGACGCCTATTGGCGCGTGCCGCATTTCGAGAAGATGCTGTATGATCAGGCGCAGCTCGTGTGGGTTTATCTCGAAGCCTATCAAATCACACATGAACCGTTTTATGCGCAAGCCGCGACGGACATCCTCGATTATGTTTTGCGCGACATGACGCATCCCGACGGCGGTTTTTATTCCGCGGAAGACGCCGACAGCGCGCCTGATCCGCAACATCCGGAGGAAAAAGAAGAGGGGGCCTTTTACATGTGGCGCAAGCAGGAGATCGTCGATTTGCTCGGCGAAAGAGATGCTGAGATTTTCAATTATCTCTACGGGGTGAGCGATAGTGGCAATACCATCAGTGATCCGCAAGGTGAATTTCATGATCGTAACGTGTTGTATGCTGCTTACACGCCGGCAGAGGCGGCAAAACGTTTCGGCATATCCGAAGCGGAGATCAGCAAAGTCATCGAGCGTTGCCGCGCGCAGCTATTTGAACATCGCGAACAGCGGCCGCGCCCGCATCTCGACGATAAAATCATCACCGCCTGGAACGGCTTGATGATTTCGGCCTTTAGTCGTGCCTACCAAGTGCTGGGCGAGCGCATGTATCTCGAGGCCGCGTTACGCGCTGCGAGTTTTGTGTTGGCAAAAAATTTCGATCCGGCTACGAACACGCTCAAACGTCGTTACCGCGACGGCGAAGCCAAGTATCCCGGCCACCTCGATGATTATGCGTATTTCAAGCTCGGCCTGCTTGACCTTTATGAAGCGAGTTTTGATATTTCGTGGCTGCAAGTTGCGGCGGCATTGACTGAGACGCAGAACCGCATTTTTACCGATGAAAAAGAGGGCGGCTTCTTCGATTCCTCGGGCGAAGACAAATCCATTCTCCTGCGCATGAAAGAAGAATATGACGGCGCCGAGCCTTCCGGCAATGCCATTGCCGCGTCGAATCTGCTGCGCCTCGCGCAAATGCTGGATCGCCCGGACTGGCAGGTTTTGGCGGAGAAAACTCTGCACGCATTTGCCCGGCGTCTGGAAAGAATGCCGCATGCGGCCCCGCAAACGCTGGCAGCGATGGATTTCATGCTCGACAAGCCGAAACAGATCATCATCGCGGGCAAACCTCATGCGGACGATACGAAAATTTTGTTGCAGGCCGTGCACGAACGCTTTATTCCCAACAAAATTTTGTTGCTCGCCGATGGCGGCGAAGGCCAGAACTATCTCGGCGCGAGGCTGCCGATCATACAATCAATGACATTGATCGACGGCAAGGCCACGGCGTACGTGTGTGAGAATTATGCCTGCCAATTGCCGGTGAATGAGGTGAATGCACTGGTGAAATTGTTGCATGATGATGGTGGTTTGCAAGCAAAACGCTAGTCCCCAAAATAAAACCTTGGCAAGACGAAATAATTGCAAAAACTTTCTGACCGGAGTCTGGCATGAAATACATCCTGGCGTTGGATCAAGGCACGACCAGCAGTCGCAGCATTGTCTTTGATCAGAACGGCAGCATTTTGGCGCGAGCGCAGCAGGAATTCAAACAACATTATCCCAAGCCGGGATGGGTGGAGCATGACCCCGAAGAAATTTGGCAGACGCAGCTTGCAACCGCACGGGCGGCGCTGCAACAGGCGAATGTAACCGCAAACGACATTGCCGCCCTCGGCATCACCAATCAGCGTGAGACTGTGGTGTTGTGGGCGCGCAAAACCGGCAAACCGGTACACAACGCGATTGTCTGGCAAGATCGCCGCACCGCGCCCATCTGTGAAGAACTGCGCAACAGC